>NZ_QHHV01000088.1:0-10275 GCF_003947245.1 Actinoplanes sp. ATCC 53533
GGACAGGCGTGGCCGTGTGAACCCGCCCGTAGTGATCTACTCCTCGACCTGGGCTGGATCAAGGTGGCTATCTACTGCGCTGTGCTGATGGAACGGGCCACCAAGGACCTCTCCTCGTCTACCCCGAAAGAGCTTTGGCAACGATTTATCGAGTGGACAGAGCCACCTGACGATGCTCGGAACCTCCTGCTAAAACAGACTGCCTGAATCTTCTGGACGTCGAATCTCTGGCACGCAACGGAGTCATCTAATTGTCAGCCCGCGGAGAGCCGGATGCCATTTGAAGGCCACAACACTCGATCCTCCACCTCGGTTTGATCATGTCCGATGCCGTTAGCCCCAACGGATCGGGCTCCAACAGCTCAGGAGGGAACGCCATGATTCACATCGAACTGCTTTCGCATGCGTACGCCGGCGACGTCGCCGTGGTTTTCGACGGCGGCGATGGTGTAGCCGTTGGCCTGGTAGAGGTCGATGGCGGGGTGTTGGTCCGGGCCGGTGAGCAGGACGGCGTGGTGGTAGCCGAGCCGTTGGGCTTGTTCTTCGAGTGCGGTCAGGATCTGTTTGCCGTAGCCGCGGCCTTGGGCGTTCGAGTCGACGCGCATCCGGGTGATCTCGCACGTCAGGTCATCGACGTATCTCAAGGCGCCCATAGCGACGACCTTGCCGTCGAGTTCGCCGATGAGCATCGTGGCTCGGCCGGTGAGGTAGGTCGTGGTGATGGTGTCGAGGTCGCCGGCGTAGACGTCGACGTCGACCGGCACGCCGGCGGCGGCCAGCCCGTAGGCGTTGAGTCTGACGACCTGGTCGTGGTCCTCGTCGCGGTAGACGCGGATGGTCAGCTTCGGTGTCGTCGTCATGGTCTCGGCCCGTCAGTGGGTGGGGCCGGCGCTGATGGCGAGGACTTCGTGCAGGGCCCGGACCATCGGTGTGCCGCGGCGTGCGGTGGGGATGGCGTCGGCGATCGATTGGGCGCGGCGCAGCACGATGACCGGCCGGTAGGCGGCGGGCAGTTGTTGCAGGACGGTGCTGGCGTAGTCGGCGCCTTGGGTGATGTCGCCGTCGTGGACCATGCACAAGGCCCGGTCGAGACGCACCAGGGTGGGGTCGAGTCGTTCACCGGGGCCGAACGCGGCGATGGCGTCGTCTTGGGCCTGCCAGGCGGCGCGGCTCTCGCCGAGCGTGGTGAGCGCGTGCGACCGGTAGAAATGCAGCTGGCCAGCTGTGAACGCAAAGGCGCTGTTATCGGTGACCTCGTCGACGGTGCCGAACAGGCTTTCGGCGCGGTGCAGGGCGTGGCGGGCGGCGGCGGGTTGGGCCATGCAGGCAGCAGCACGGGCGAGGATGGCCCAGGCCATCGCGGTGATCGGCTGCGGGTGGTGGCGGGTGAGCAGTTCGGCTTCCCGGGCGGCGGTGACTGCGGCTTGGGGGTCGCCGAGGTTGAGGCATGCAACTGCGCCGCGGGTGGCGACCCAGGCACGCAAGGCGGAGTCGCCGGCTTCGTCGGCGGCGAGCCGGGCGGTGTGGACCCATTCGCGGGCTTGGCGGAACTGGCCGAGGTTGACCATGGTCATCGAGACCAGTCCGGCGAGGCGGGCGGTGACCGCGCACAGGTCGCGGCGTTGCCCGGCGGGCAGTTTGCGGTCGGTGAGGACTTGCACGTCCTCGAGGTCGGCGAGGATGTTGTCCAGGAACACGCTCGCGGGCTGCGTTTTGTAGGTGCGGCCGTACTGGGCGGCCACGGACTCCTTGTAGGCGACGGTGCTGTCCGACAGCGTGGATGCAGACAGGGCTTCGTCCATACGTCGCCGTACCTGGTCAGCGCGTTGCGCCGCCGCGCCCAGGCCGGGAACGATGCCGTGGCGCTCTGGTGCCAGGCCGTGCCACGGCCAGGGCTCGCCGTGCCCGTCGGGTACTGCGGCTGCGGCGGTGTCCTGGCTGCTCGGGTGGCCGGTCTCACGGTTGTCGCTGTAGTCGGCGCCGAAGCCGAGATCGACCGGGCCGGTGTTGTAGACCCGGCACAGCGCGTCCAGATAGGCATCCGAGGGCCGTTCCTCGGCGCGTTCCCATCGCGACACCCGGGACGCGACCAGCCGCTGCCCGACCCCGGCGACTTCGACAATCTGACTAATCAGGTGCGTCAGCGACCAGCCACGGGCCAGCCGGTGCGCGCGCAGCCGGTGGTGACCGCAGTGCGCGGTAATCGCCTCGGCCAGCTCGCGGACCGTCCAGCCCTGCTGGGGTGCCTGCTCGCGCAACCGTTTCGCGCACTGGGTGGCATGCGGAACGCGAGGCGCCATGTCGGTGGAGGTCACCGGCTGAGCAAATCACGTTTCGGACGGTTCGCCCCTGGCGGCGGCGCGCAACATGGCGCGATTTGTGCGCGGCCCGCCACTTTGCGGCCGGCCCAGGCGGTCAGTTGGGTGCGGTACGCGCCTACATGCGCCCGGCGCAGATTGCCGAACGGTCCCGG
The DNA here is from genome assembly GCF_003947245.1 of Actinoplanes sp. ATCC 53533. Lineage (NCBI taxonomy): Bacteria > Bacillati > Actinomycetota > Actinomycetes > Micromonosporales > Micromonosporaceae > Actinoplanes > Actinoplanes sp. ATCC 53533. Next base: position 2,474 of record NZ_QHHV01000088.1, read on the forward strand.
CGCCACGACGCTCAGTGCTCGATCGATCACCTTCGACCGAAGTGGATGTCGTGGCCGGTCTGGCGCGTTCAGTCCCCTCTGCACTGTCGGGTCAGATCCGGTAAATCAGGAAGGACAACCATGGTGACCTCACCGGCAGCGGCCCTGACGATCCGTGACGCGCTTGCGCGGGAGGCGCCCATGCTGACGCAGGTGCTGGGCGCCCCGTTCGCCGCCAGCGCAGTGGGACAGTGGCTGGATCCCGACCCGAAGACCCGGCGCCTGTCCGCGGCAGGTCACATCGGAGGCCTGGTCGCGGCAACGATCACCTCCGGGATCGCCCAGGTAGCTGAGGACGACAACGGCGAGATCGTCGGGGTGGCACTATGGGCCCGGTACCCCCGGGACGTCCAGTCGTCGACCAGCACAGGATCCGCCGTGAGCCTGCTCGACCCAGCCATTCTCACGATACGGCGTCGGCAGACTGTGCTGGCGCAGATGACGGACAGTTCCAGGCCGCCGGCGGTGGAGTCGTACTGCCTGGCCTATCTCGGGGTGCGCCCCGACCAGCAGCGCCAGGGCATCGGCAGCCGCCTGCTGGTCACCCACCACGCGCTGCTACACCTGCGCAGAGTGCCGGCGTTCCTGCTCGCCGACGATCGCAGCCGAAAGCTGTTCGAACGGCACCGATACACCTACATCGGTCTCCCGCAGCTGCTGCCTGGTGGGCCGCTGGTATGGGCGATGCGGCGCTCGCCGGTACCGGCTGATCCCCTCTGACCCCTCGCCCGTCGTGCCCTGCCGCCCCCGAAGGCGGCATGGCGGGTGAGGTACCACGTACCGGGTCTCTGCGTGGGCCGGTACCCGGGCTGGGTGTGCCGGCGAAGGACGGCGCCGGCACGCCCAGCCCACCCCTAACGCGCCGCTTAGTCCTGTTACACCCCTCGATTCGAAAGGCTTCGCGTGATGGTGGCCATCGGCAGCTGCGACCGAGAAGCGCCACGCGCGGATGACGTGCACCAGAGACATCCGAGGTGTCGCCGCGGCCGCGATCGGATGCCAGGCCCGGCCACCTCGGCCGGCGGGCTCGGTGGGGTGCGAGGGCTGGGCTTGCCTCGCCTCCGATGCCTACCGCATGGCACGCCCATCCCTCATCGCACGAACGCTGAGTTGGAGACCGTCGATGGCTGACGACGACCCAGGGCTCCCGCCCACGGTTGACCCGTTCGTGCCCCATGTGGCCCGGGTGTGGAACGTCCAGCTCGGCGGCAAGGACAACTTCGCCGTTGACCGAGCTGCGGCCCGAGCTCTCAACGAAGCGTACGCGAGGGTTGGGGCGCCCGGGGGTGACGCGGTCGCGGTGGAGAACCGGAGATTTATCGGCCGGGCGGTGCGCTATCTGGCTGGTGAGGCCGGGATCGATCAGTTTCTCGACATCGGCTCGGGTCTTCCGTCGCAGGGCAACGTCCACGAGGTTGCCCGAGAGGTGAACCCGGCGGCGCGGACGGTCTACGTCGACAATGACCCTTTGGTGTTGACCCACGGCCGGGTCCTGCTGGCCGACGACGACACGTCCATCATCGTCAACCGCGACATGTACGACCCGGGGTCCATCCTCGACGACCCGGACCTGCGAGCGATGATCGACCTGGACCGGCCCGTCGCGGTCCTGATCGTGGCCATGCTGCACCTGATCCCCGACGCGGCGCGACCAGAGGCGATCGTCGCCCACATCCGCGACGCCCTCGCGCCGGGCAGCTACCTCGCGCTGACCCACACCACCAGCGAGCACCGACCCGAGGCGGCTGCCGCCCTCGCCCAGGAGTTCACCCGGCTTGGCATCAACACACCGATGGTGCCCCGCTCCGTCGAGCAGATCAGCAGGTTCTTCGCCGGCTTCGACCTCGTCGAACCCGGCCTGATCTCACCCGCCGCATGGCGTCCCGAGCTTACCCCTGCTCCCGCCCCAGCTCCCGTCCCTGACACCCGGTGGATGTTGGCCGGTGTCGGCTGCCTCAGCGAGGTGAGCCGGCCGTGACCGGCGACGCCACCCGCCCCCGGACGGGACCGAACGGTGGCCGGGCCGTGGCCGGGCCGGGACGCAACCGGGCTGACCGCAACCCACACCCACGCCCACGGCGGCGCCGGCGGCCCGCACCAGCGGTTCTGGGCGAGCTGTCCCTGGCCACCGTGGTCCGGCGAGCAGACCGGGCAATCAACAACCAGCGACTGCGGCTGGCGAGCTGGCTACTGCGGCCGTACCTGGCCGGGCGGGATCCGCGCACGGCACCCGACGATCCGGTCTTGATCGAGGCGGCGATGCTGTGGCATCTCGTCCAGCCGGCCGATGCCGAGGACCAGGTCGCCTGGTGCTGCTACGCCTACCACGCCAGCCGCCGTCTGCACGGGGTCCAGCACGCGGTGACACTGTCGGCCGGCGGATCCCTCGCCGCGTCGTTGGCGCTGCGCGGCGACCGTGATGCCTTCGCCGTGCACCGCGCAGTTGTCGACGGCTACGGCGCCGTCGGAAACCTCGACGCGGCGATCATCGCGCGGACCGCGCTCGCCGGCACCCTGCACCGCTTCGGTAGCTGCGCCGAGGCAATCGTGGAAGCGCGCCGGGCGTGGGACGACTGGCGGCAGACGCACTGCCCGTGCGGGGGCGGCGGCCTGCTGGCGGCTGTTGGGTTGCTGGCGATCCTGATCGCGTGCCGGCGCAGCACGGCGGCACTTCTGGTCCTGGCACAAGCAGCGCCGATGCTCCCGCCACCGGGAACCACGGAACGCGCCCGGTTCGCCCGGTGGGCGATCTTGGCTATCGAGAGCACCCGCAAGCGGCATGAAGCGACCTGCACCCGAACGGTCGACGCCGCGGTTGTCGGGGTGAGCGGACGGCCGCCGCGCCGGGGCCCGCCCATCGATTGGCCGGCCCTCCTGCAATGACTCCACGCCGCACCCCAGTCACCCGCAGAAGCGAGGATGCCGCCGCGCCGCAGCCCGACTAGCTAGCGATACCTGCCCGGACCAGGCCCACTCCGTGTCCCTGCTCTGCTCTACCGACCCCCTTTTTCGGAGGCTTGTCTTGTCTGCCCGGACCAATCTGTCCCCCACCACCGTCCAAATAGGATGGTTGTGTCGTGTGCTGCCGGTGTGCCGGCCGTTCGGGTGCGCCGCCCGAGCGGCGGGTACGCGGGGTACGGACGGCGGGTGCCGGCGATGACGGTGCCTGTGCTGGAACGCAAGCAGATGATCATGTTCGCGATGTGGGCGATCGTGTGTGCGGCGGCCGGCCCTTTGATCAATCTCCAGTTCGCGATCCCGGCCGCGTACGCTGCCACCGGCATCCTGGTACTCCCGCTGGTCTACGTGATGGTCGGCGCCGTGCTGGCGTTGTTGTCGGTCGGGTACACCGCGATGGCGCGGCTGGTCGCGCATCCGGCGGTCTACTACGCGGTGATCAGCCGCGGTCTGGGCCGACCCCTCGGGGTCGCAGCGGGCATGCTGAGCCTGCTGGCCTACAACGCCATCCAGACCTCGTTGTACGGGCTGGTCGGCCAGCAGCTCGCGGCCGTGTTCGGCGGGCCGTGGTGGTTGTATGCGTTGCTGATCGTGGGGGTCGTCGCGGCCTTCGGGATGCGCGGGATCACCCGGTTGACGGTGACCCTCGCGGTGGGCCTGTCCGTGAGCATGTTCTTCGTCGTGCTGTTCGACGCGGCGGCCGTGGCGAACCCGGGGCCCGGTGGTGTCAACGCCGACGGGTTCGCCTTCGATGGCCTGATCGGGGCGTACGCCGTCGCGGCGGTGTACCCGGTCGCGTCCCTGATGGGGTTCGAGGCGGGGGCGACCTTCACCGAGGAGGCCCGCCACCGCCGGGGACCCGGTCGTGCCGTGTTCCTGGCCCTGGCGTTCCTGGTCGTCGTCAACGCGGTCAGCGCCTGGACCACCGGGATCGGCGCGGGGACGGCGCAGGTGACCAGCACGCAGGTGGATCCCCTGACGGTCTTCGACGACCAGTACGGACCGATCATGCCGCCGTACGTGCGGATCGCGGTGAACATGGCCATCGTCGCCTCGATGATCGCCCTGCACGCGTTCGCCGCCCGCTACGCGTTCGCGATGGCCTGCGAGGGCGTGCTGCCCCGGTGGGTGCGCAGCACCGGCCGGAAGAAGAACACCGGCCAGCAGACGCAGACCGACCAGCAGAAGCAGACCGGGGCACCGGTGGGCGGATCGGTGTTGCAGAGCGGCGTCGCGGTCCTGGTCATCGCCGGGTCCGCCCTGGGCGGGGCGGATCCGGTGTTGTCGCTGTTCGTGTACCTGTCCGCCCTCGGCGCGCTCTGCCTGATGCTGCTGCTGGTCCTCAGCTCGGTCGCGGCGTGGAAGGCCCTACCGGCAAAAGGCCCGGAGAAGGTCGGCGTGTGGACGCGCCGGATCGCCCCGGGGCTCGGGATTCCCCTGGGTGGGATCACCGCCGTGCTGACCGTGGTCAACGTCGGTGTGCTGCTGCCTCCCGGATCCCAGCCGATGCTGATCCTTCTCGCGGTCGTCGTGGTGTTCGTCGGCGGGCTGATCTGGGGTCTGATGCTGCGCCGCCGCCCCGGCTACGACCAGATCGGTCAGGGCCGGCCCGGCAAGTACGACACCGTCGTCAGCCGCCTCGGCCGGTACCCGGTCTGAGCCCGGCGATGACTGAGCCCGTGAGGAACGAGCCCGTAAGCCCGTCGCCCGGAAGCCCGTCGCCCGGAAGGCACAGCCGCGAGATGCGCCTCAACACCGAGCCCGCCCGACCCGCGCAGTATCCCCGGCCAACCCCGCCCTACGGCACCTACCAGCACCACGAGCCCTGGAGGTCGCCGCCGCAGGGCCAGCCCGTTAACGCCGCTGACCGCCATGACGCGGCGACCGAGGCGCCGCCGGTGTGGCAGCAGCAACCCCAGCACTGGCCCCCCGTTCCCCAGTCCCCACTGCGGCGGCCGATCCCTGCGGATCAGCCGCCGCCACCCCCGCCACCTCTGCCACCTCTGCCGCCGCCGCCTCCGCCCCCGCTGCCGGCACCGCCACCTCCGCCGGCCGCCCCTGCGCCGCCTGTGGTGGCGCCCGCGCGGTCTGAGGTCAGCCTGGCGCTCGCGCTGCGTGGCAGCATCATCAACCGGATCGTCCAGGCCAACACCTCGCATGCACGTCTGGCCGTGGAGAACCGCAGGACCGCCGACGCGTTGTCCGCGCACGCGCTGGTGTTGTTCTCCGCCGACCGGCTTACCTGGCCGTTCCGGCTGTCGACAGCCATCCGCCTGGACACCGAGGAAGAGAACGGTGAGGACCTGATCGAGATGCTGGTCGGCGTCGGCTCCTACGCCATGGCCCGGATCGCGGAGGCGAACGCGGCCGGCACCCGGTGGGATCCCCGCATCCCGAACATCGACGGCGGCGACGGTGTGGTCACGACCAGTGAAATCCTCACGCCGGCGCACACCTACATCGGCCTGGGAGTGTCGACCCTGGACCGGCCCGAAGCGTCCTGGCGGCAGATACGGCGCAGCGTCGACCGCTCCGACGCGCTGCACCTGCCCGGGCAGGCATACCTGTACCTGTGCGACGGCACCGCCGCACACATCAACCGCAGCGCCATGGTGGGCAGGTTCGCCGGCCGGTCCACCACCCTGACCAACTCCGCGGTCGCCCACTGTGACCATCCCATCGAACGCAACGAGAAGCTGATGCTGGACCCCGACGGTCAGCAAACACCGTTGTGGCGACACCTGGCCGAGCTACACAACGTGCTGGCAAGCGCATGATCACCCGCCCGGACCCGGCCACGCTCGACGAGGCCGCGTCGCTGCTGACCGGCTGGCCGGTCGACGTCGACACCGTCCTGGACGGCCTGCTGACCCGACGGCAAGCCGCCAACGACCGCAACATCTTCTTCCCGATGGCCGTCGACATCGACTGGAGTCGCTTCAAAAACTTCTGGGGCCAGTTGTGGAACAACATCGGCAGCAAAGACTCCAACCCACCCGGCGGCATCGACACCAAACCCGCCGAGCGGGCCCTGCTCGCCTGGGCCGCTGACCTGTTCGGCCTGCCCACCAACGACTGGTGGGGCAACCTCACCACCGGAGGCCACGACGGCAACCGGGCCGGGCTGCTCACCGGCCGCAACTGCTTCCCGACAACAAACCCGGCAGTTGCCTACTACTCGACCAGCGCCCACTACAGCATCCCCAAACTGCTGCACGAACTGGCCATCCCCGCGGTGGCGGTACGCGCTGACGAGTACGGCGAGATGGACTACGCCGACCTCGCCCGGGTCCTGCGCCCCGGTAGCCCGGCCATTATCGTCGCCACCGCGGGCACAACCCTGACCGAGGCCGTCGACAACCCCGCGACCATCACCGCGGTCCTCGACGCCGCCGGCATCACCGACCGGTACCTGCACGTCGACGCCGCCCTCAGCGGCGTCCCCCTCGCCCTCGACGGCAGCCTCTGGACCGACGGCGTCGATTCGTTCGCGGTCAGCGTGCACAAATTCTTCGGCGTGCCGCACACCGGCGGGCTGATCGTCGGCCGCGGGAAAGCCCGCCGCCGCCAGCAGCACATCGCCTACATCGCCTCGATCGACGACAGCACCAACGGATCAATCGACGGCCTACCCGCCCTGATGACCTGGTACGCCGTCGCCACCTACGGCAACGATGGCCACCGCGCCCGCGCCCGCAACGCTCGCGACATCGCCGCCTACGCCACCGACCAGCTCACCGCGATCGGCTGGCCCGCCTGGCGCCACCCCCACGCCTTCACCGTCGTCTTCCCCGCCCCACCAGCCCCCATTCGCGACACCTGGCCGGTCGCCTGCAACACCGACACGACCGATGACGACGAATACCACCTCATCTGCATGCCCGGCGTCACCCACCAGCAGGTCGACGTGTTCGTCCAAGCCGTGGCCACCGCCCTCGCAACACGAATACCGCACCCGAACCCGCCCACCAGACACACCCGGCGTCCGCTCCCACGCCCCGCGAACGGCCGTGATCAGGGCCCTGGACCGCACCAGCACGGGCGCGACCAGATGACGAAAGGAACGCTGCCGTGACCACCCTCCACCCCGCCCTTGCTGGCGTACCCACGGCAGTCTCCTCTCGCCCGGCCATCAGCCGGAGCCTGCAGCCGCTGCACCACGGCGATGACCGCCCGCGACGCCGAGGGCGCGTCGATCCGCGACAGGGAACACCGCTATCTGATCGCCGCATGCCTGCTGCACCTGCAGCGCTACCGGCTCTCCGATCAGGTCGACACCCTCACGGACATCCTGCCGGCCACCGCCGAGTGGACCCTGGCCACCACCGGGGCTCAGCGATTCGATTCGCTGGCGGGTGTTCTGGGTGACCGCCGACATCGACGGGACAGACGATGGCGACGCCTTCGCCGTGACCTGGCAGGCGTACGTGCATTCGCGATTCCCGGACGGGCCGCTCGGCCAGCTGGCCGACTACCTGGCCAACTCGGCCCGGCGTCCGGGCACGGTGACCGTCGACCTCGACCCACCCACGGTGCACCGACTGCTCCTGGCCGTCGAACTTCGCCCAGCCGGGCTACGGCAACTACTCGACCGGCTCGCCCACGCCGGGATGCTCACGCAGGTGCAGGCCCACAACGGCGAGCACTTCGGCGTCCACACGCTGCGGATGCCGCCGCATCTCATGACCAGCAACCGCGCCACCGATCCCGGTGCCTGACCCACCAAGGAGAGACGACCTGCCGACACCGTTTCGCCTCGCGCGGGCATTCGGCCTGCCCCGAGGCACCGCCTCGCGAACACCCCT
>NZ_QHHV01000089.1:0-42473 GCF_003947245.1 Actinoplanes sp. ATCC 53533
GCGTAAACCGGCTCTTCTGCCACGACTCGGTCCTCCTGCGACGATGGTGATGACAACCCGATCAGTTTCGCATGGCGCCTCCGCGCGCGGCCCACCAACCCGGACCCGGTACCTTCGATGCCGTCGGACATCTGCGGGACCGAGGGAGCTGAACGGTGCGGATCACGGGCACTGGCCACGCGAGCATGCGGATCGACACGGGCGCGGGAAGCATTCTGTGCGACCCGTGGGTCAACCCGGCGTATTTCGCGTCGTGGTTCCCGTTCCCCGACAACTCCCTGCTCGACTGGGAGAGTCTCGGCGACGTCGACTACCTGTACGTCTCCCACCTGCACCGCGACCACTTCGACGCGGCGCACCTGAAGCGTTTCGTCAGTAAGAAGGCGACGGTGTTGCTGCCGGAGTATCCGACCAGTCAGCTTGAGGACGAGTTGCGTGCGCTCGGCTTCACCAGCTTCTTCAAGACCAAGAGCGACGAGGTGCACGAGCTCGACGGCGGCCTGAAGGTGATGATCCAGGCGTTGATCAGCCCTACCGACGGTCCGATCGGTGACTCGTCGTTGTGGGTGGAGCATGACGGTGTCCGGGTGCTCAATCAGAACGATGCCCGTCCGACGGACCTGTCGAGGTTCACCGAGTTGGGTCACGTGCACGCGCACATGCTGCAGTTTTCCGGGGCGATCTGGTATCCGATGGTCTATGAGTTGCCGCAGGCGGCGAAGACGGCGTTCGGTAAGCAGAAGCGTGACCGTCAGTTCGACCGCACCTGGCGCTATATCGATGATCTGAAGGCCGACCATGTCTTCCCGATCGCGGGCCCGCCGTGTTTCCTGGATGACGAGTTGTGGCAGTTCAACGACATCCACGGTGACGAGGGAAACATTTTCCCCGACCAGTCGGTGTTCCTGAGCGAGTACGCGAAGGTGGGCGGTACCAACGCTGTGGTTCTGCTGCCGGGCAGCGTCACGACGCTGGACGCGGAGAGCATCGAGACCACGCACCCGACGGACGTGGATGAGTTCTTCGCCAGCAAGAAGGCGCATCTCGAGGAGATGCGTGAGCGTAAGGCGCCGATCATCGCGGCGGAGAAGGCGTCCTGGCGGCACCCGGAGATCGACGTGCTGGGCGAGCTGAAGAAGCGCATCGAGCCGCTCCTCGAGGAGTCGATCTACCTGGCCCAGGGCGTCGGCGGCCCGGTCCGCTTCGACCTGCTGTCCTACTCCGGCGATTCGGTCGAGTCGATCGTGGTCGACTTCCCGGGCAAGCAGGTCCGGCCGTACGGCGACGAGAAGGTCCGTTACCGCTTCAAGACCCAGCGCGAGCTGATCGAGCACCTGATCTTCATCGACGAGGGCGACTGGGTGAATTCGCTCTTCTTGTCCTGCCGCTTCTCCGCGGCGCGGATCGGGCAGTACAACGAGTTCGTCTACGCCTTCTTCAAGTGCCTCTCCGAGGAACGCCTGCAGTACGCCGAGGGCTGGTACGACGAGCACGAGAAGTCGGTCGACGCGGAGGACACGGAGCTGGGCGAATGGACGGTGCAGCGTCGCTGCCCGCACCTGAAGGCGGATCTGAGCCGCTTCGGCATCGTTGACGGCAACGTGCTGACCTGCCAGCTGCACGGCTGGAAGTTCGACCTGCCCAGCGGCAAGTGCCTGACCAGCGCCGGCCACAAGATCCGCGCCGCGCGGACGGAGTCCTAGAAGGCCAGGTCGGCGAGGATGCGCTTGGCCGCGTTGTGGCCCGCCGCGCCGATCACGCTGCCCGCCGGGTGGGCGCCCGCCGAGCCCGCGTAGAGGCCGTCCAGCCCCGTCGCGTACGGCATGCGCTCGTTGAAGGCCACCGTGTTGTCCACGTGATGGATGTGGCCGCCGGTGATGCCGAAGTGCTTCTCGATGCCCGGCGGGGTCAGCGACATCGTGTCCGCCACCAGCTCCGAGGTGCCGGGCGCGTACCTGTCGACGATGGCGAGCAGGCGGTCGACGTAGCCGGGCAGCTCCGCGTCCCACGACGACGTCGCCAGCTCGTACGGCACCGACTGCACGAACAGGGCCGACGAGTGATGCCCCGCCTCGTCTCGCAGCGACGGGTCGACGGTCGTGTGCACGTACCACTCGATCGTCGGTTCCGCCGGCAGCCGGCCGGCCTGCACCTCCGCCCACATGGCGCGCAGCGCCGCCATCGATGAATCCGGGCCGTCCAGGCCCGCCGAGCCCGGCAGCAGGTGGATCGTCGAGCCGAACGGTGACGGGCTCTCCGGTGGCAGGCACGAGAACCGGGGCAGGTCGCGCAGGGCCAGGTTCACCTTCAGCGTCGTCCCGGGACGACGAACCGCTTCCATCCGGTCGGTCAGGGCCGTGGGCAGCGCACCCTCCGGGACCAGGCTCATCAACCGGTACGGGTCACACGAGCCGAGCACCACCCGGGACGAGATCGCCCGTCCATCCGCCAGCACCACGCCCGTGGCGGCACCCTGGGAGACCGTCACCGCCGTTACCGGGGTGTTGGTGAAGAGCGACGCACCGGCCGCGCGCGCCGCCTCGGCGAACGTGCGGGACACCGTGCCCATTCCGCCCGCCGCGATCATCCACGTGCCGTCCGAGCCCGGCAGCCGGCACATGTTGTGTACCAGGAAGTTGTGGCCGGTGCCCGGGTCGTCGGGGCCCGCGTTCAGCCCGGACAGGCCGTCCGTGACCGCGTACATGCTCATCAGCAGTTCGCTCTTGAAGCCGAACCGGGCCAGGTAGTCGGCGACCGAGCCGCGGACCAGGTCGATGAACGTGCTCTGCAGCTGCGGCCGGATGTGCCGGTCGGCGACCTCCTCGACCGTGCCGGGCTCCCGCAGCCAGGCCGGCGCCAGGTCGGCGCGCAGCGCCGCGATCTCGACCTGCATCGCCTCGTCGGCGGCCACGTCGCGGGGCGAGAAGAACCGCTGCATCTGCGCCCGGGTCGCCTCGCGGTCCGTGCCGAAGAGCAGGTACGGCGCGCCCGGCCCGCCCGGCGTGGGCAGGAAGTAGTGCGGGTCGCGGCGCAGCACGGGGATGTCCACATCGAGCGTGCGCAGCAGCTCCGGCGGCATCAGGCCGAGCAGGTACGAGCCGGTGGACTGGCCCAGGCCGGGCACCTTGGCGAACGGCCGCTCGGTGCGGGTGGCGCCGCCGAGCACGTCGGCGGCTTCGAGCACCACCACGTCGAGTCCGGCGCGGGCCAGCAGCACCGCGGAGACCAGGCCGTTGTGGCCGGCCCCGATGATCACCACGTCCGCGCGTTCGGGCAGAGAGCTCATGGCAGCGGAGCCTAGCGCGCCAATCGGCTGACGGTCCGCGCCAGTTCGACCTCGAAGAGTGGCTCCACGTCCGTCATGGCCCACCTCAGGTGACCGAACACCTCCATCGCCACGATGCCGTACAGGCGGGTCCAGGCGGCCACGAAGAGGTAGATCACGGGCAGCGGAAACCGGTCACCGAAGGTGTCCAGGTATGGCTTGAACAGCTCGCGCAGGGCCGGCTCGGGCAGATCCGGCGCCTCCCCGCCGAACGGGTGGCTCGCGTAGTGCTCACCCAGGACCGTGAAGAAGGTCTCCCCGAAGCGCGCGCCGGCGTCGTTGAGCGGCCCGCACTGCTCGGCGAACGGGGTGACCCCGGGCACCGGGCTGCCGAACATCAGCGCGAACTCGGCGGGCCGGTCGAGGGACCAGCGGCGGAAGGCGCGCGCCATGTGGCCGACCCGGACCAGCGGCGGCTCGTCGCCGTAGTCGGTGGCGGCGTCCGCGACGGTGGCCCGCAGGTCCTCGAACAGGTCGGTGACGATCGTCAGGATCAGGGCGTCCAGGCTGGTGAAGTACCGGTACAGGGCGGGGGCGGTCATGCCGAGGTCGCGGGCGATGGCCCGTAAGGAGATGGCGGTCGGGCCGCCGGCGACCAGCAGGCGGCGGGCGGCGTCCTTGATCTCGGTGACGGTCTCCGCGCGCAGCCGTTCGCGGCGGCTGGACGTGGTCGTCGTCATAGCTTGGCTCCGTTGACGTGGGTTAACGCTGTTTGCGAGGGTAAACGGCGTTCACTGAGTTGTCCAAGATCTTGAGGCGACTGTAACGGGCCGCGTGGGAGGCAGACATATGTTCGGCTGGTGGGGCAGCGCGGTCGTCCGGTGGCGCCGGTGGGTGCTCGTCGCCGGGTTCGCACTGGTGGTGGCCGGGGCGACCTGGGGCGCGGGGGTCTTCGGCGCGCTGACCGGCGGCGGTTACGACGACCCGAACAGCCCGTCGAGAAAGGCGGCCACGGGCATCGCCGCGCAGCTCGGCCAGCGGGAGCCCGACCTGGTCGTGCTCTGGTCCAGCGACACGCTCACGGTGACGGACCCGGCCTTCCGGGCCGCGGTCGCCGGCGCCGTCGGGAGGATCCGGGCCGAGGCCGACGTCGCCCAGGTCGCCGCCTACACCGACGAGAACGCGGCACCCGCGCTGGTCAGCATCGACAAGCGGGCCACCTACGCGGCCGTCTACCTCACGGCCGCCGACGAGGACGGCAAGGTGGCCGCGTACCACCGGGTCGAGCCGGCCCTCGCCGCGCCCGCGCTGACCACCGAGGTCGGCGGCCTGGTCGCCTTCACCGACCAGGCGAACACGCAGACCGAGCGGGACATCACCCGGGCCGAGATCTTCTCGCTGCCGATCCTGTTCGTGCTGCTCGTGCTGATCTTCCGCGGGCTGATCGCCGCGCTGTCCCCGCTGCTCATCGGCGGCATCGCCATTCTCGGGGCGCTGGTCGCGGTGCGGGCGCTGACCTACGTCACCGACATCTCGGTCTTCGCGATCAACGTCATCACGCTGCTCGGCCTGGGCATGGCCGTGGACTACTCCTTGTTCGTGGTGAGCCGCTTCCGCGAGGAGCTGGCGAACGGCCGGGACGTGGCCGCCGCCATCCGCACCACCGTGGCGACCGCCGGCCGTACCGTCGTGGTCTCGGGCCTGACGATCGTGCTCGCGCTGTCCAGCCTGCTGATCTTCCCGCAGCCGTTCCTGGGCGGCATGGCCATCGGCGGCATCGCCGCCGTGCTGATCGCGATGCTGGCCGCCCTGACCGTCCTGCCCGCGGTCCTGTCCCTGCTCGGCCACCGCATCGACAAGCTGCGCCTGCCGCTGCCGCAGCGCGCCCGTCCCGGCGCCGGCTGGGCCCGGATCGCGCACAGCGTCATGCGCCGCCCGGTGCTGTACGTCGTCGGCGTGCTCGTCGTCCTGACCGCCTTCGCGGCGCCGTTCCTGCGGGTCGAGTTCGGCGGCTTCGACGAGCGGGTGCTGCCCGCCGACACCCCGGCCCGGGTCGTCGGCGAGCGGCTGGCCGGCGGCTTCCCGGGTGGCGGCGAGCAACCGATCACCGTCCTGGTGACCGGCGCGCCGGGCGCCGAGCTGGCCGCGCGGATCGGCCGGCTGCCGGACGTCACCGCCGCCGCGGTCACCGCCGAGCGCGGTGCCTCGTCGCTGATCACGGTGACCTACCCGGGCACGCTGTCCGGCGCGGAGTCCCGCGACATCGTCTCGCGGATCCGGGAGCTGCCCCCGCCCGCCGGCGCCGAGGTGCTCGTCGGCGGGCGGCCCGCGGTCGAGGCGGACCTGCTGGAGAGCCTGGCCGACCGGCTGCCCTGGATGGCGCTGATCATGGCGGTGGCGACCATGCTGCTGCTCTTCCTGGCCTTCGGCTCGGTGCTGTTGCCGATCAAGGCGGTGCTGATGAACCTGGTCTCGATCGGCGCGTCCTTCGGCGTGGTCGTCTGGATCTTCCAGGACGGCAACCTGGAGGGCCTGCTGCGCTTCTCCTCCACCGGTTTCATCGAGCCGAGCAACATGATCCTGGTGCTCGCCGTGCTGTTCGGCCTGGCCACCGACTACGAGGTCTTCCTGCTGTCCCGGGTGCGCGAGGAATGGGACGCGAGCGGAGACAACACCGCGGCGGTGGCGGCCGGGCTGCAGCGCACCGGCGGCATCATCACGGCCGCCGCGGTGCTGCTGATCACGGTGGTGGCCGGCTTCGCCACCGGCGGGGTGACCGTCATCAAGACCATCGGCGTCGGCATGATCGTGGCGATCATCGTGGACGCGACGCTGGTCCGGGCGCTGCTGGTGCCCGCGACGATGCGGCTGCTGGGCCGCTGGAACTGGTGGGCGCCGGGCCCGCTGGCCCGCTTCTACGCCCGCTACGGGCTCCGCGAGACGGAGCCCGCTGCGCCGGAGCCGGACCGCCAGCCCGTGCCCGTCTAGCGGGACGGAGCCGGCTTCGCGGCCCGTCTGGCGAGCTGGAAGGCGCTGGCGCTCCGGCTGGCGGCGAAGCCCGCGAGCAGGATGACGTGGAAGAGGTAGAGCCAGAGCCCGACGGCGACAGTGCCGCCGACCTCGGTGAAACCGCCGAACGGCACACCGAGATCCAGTGGTAGCGAGCAGAAGAGCACAAAACCGTGCAGGAAGCCGGAGAGGTTCGCGGCCGTGAACGAGCCGACCAGCGCCGTCGCGAGCCACTCCGGGCGGCCCGGGGCGACGCCGCGGTAGACCCAGATCACCACGGGGGTCAGCACCAGCCAGGCGGCGAGGAACGACAGCACCACGCCGGCGACCGCGTACCAGCCGCCGCGGACCCAGAGGCCGCTGGTCACCGGCAGCGCCAGGAACAGCGCCAGCAGCAGCGCCGGGGAGGCGGCCAGCAGCGGCAGCCAGAGGATCCGGCCGCGCCAGCCGACCATCGCCTCGCCCGCCTTGCCCGCCTTGCCTGCCTTGCTCGGCTCGCCCGCCTTGCTCGGCTCGCCGGCCTTGCCCGGATCGCCCGGCTCGCTCGGCTCGTCCAGTGAGACGAATGCGCGGCGCAGGCCTTCGCCGTACAGGGTGGCGGGCAGCAGGCTGGCCAGCGCCAGCACCGGCGTCAGGTGCAGGCCCGCCTCGATCAGCGCGGAGATCGCCCGGGGCGCACCGATCGCCGCCGGCAGGGCGTCGATCGTGTGGGCGGTGAGTTGACGGACCCGGTCGGCGCCGGCGGCCAGACCGGCGATCCAGATCGCCAGCAGCGCCACCGGCACGACGGCGATCCCGGCGTAGAAGGTCACCGCGGCGGCGTGCAGGGCCAGGTCCTGCCCGCGCAGTGGCCGGAACGGCGCCGACAAGGTGCGGCGCACGTCCGCCGCCCGGGATCCCATGCCCCCACCCATACCCACGGTGGCGCTACGATCCGCACGATCATGGGAGCTGATATGCCATTGTCCTTCGTGGCCGAGCCGGACAAGCGCCTGCTCGCGGCCGCCGTCCGTCACCTCAGCCGGGAGCGGTTCGCCATCTTGCGCGCCGCGGGCCTGCTGGCGGGGGTCGCCGGCCTGTTCTGCTGGCTGGTCCTGGACGCCGGCCTCGGTTCCCTGTTCCTGGGCCTGGCGCTGGGACTGTTCGTCGGTGTGGGCATCGTCGAGCTGGCTGCGCGGCAGGCGACCCGGCTGGGCGTCCAGCGGGTGGGGCGGCCGACGACGTACTGCTTCGGGCCGGACGGCGCCGGGTTCAGCACCGAGCTGATGCGCAGCGAGCTGAGCTGGGCGGCGATCCGCAGCACGGCGGAGCTGCCCGGTCAGGTCATCCTCGGGCTGGTCGGTGGTGGCTTCGTCACCGTGCCGGTCGGCGGCCTGACCGACGACCAGCACGCCCAGCTGCGGGCCCTGTTGAGCGAGAACGTCGGCCGGCGGGCCGCGGCCGTCCTGCCGCCCGTCGCGCGGCCCGCGGCGGCCGAGCCCAAAACCCTCGGGGTACGCCCGCCGACGCCGTGACGCGGCAGAGGAAGATGGACGGCATGCGGGAGTTGGTACTGCTCGGCTCGACCGGATCCATCGGCACTCAGGCCATCGACATCGTTCGCCGCGACCCGGACAGGTTCCGGGTGGTCGCCCTCGGCGCCGGCGGCGGCAACGTGGCGGTGCTCGCCGCCCAGGCGCTCGAGCTGGCGGTCGACGTGGTCGGCGTGGCGCGTTCCAGCGTCGTGCAGGATCTGCAGCTCGCGTTCTACGCCGAGGCGCAGAAGCGCGGGTGGGCCACCGGCGACTTCAAGCTGCCGAAGATCGTCGCCGGGCCGCAGGCGATGACCGAACTCGCCCAGTGGCCCTGCGACGTGGTGCTCAACGGGGTCGTGGGCAGTCTCGGGCTGCCGCCGACGCTGGCGGCGCTGCGCTGCGGGCGTACGCTCGCGCTCGCCAACAAGGAGTCGCTCGTCGCCGGCGGCCCGCTGGTCAAGGCCGCGGTGACGCGGCCGGGGCAGATCGTGCCGGTCGACTCGGAGCACTCCGCGCTGGCCCAGTGCCTGCGCGGCGGCACGGCCGCGGAGGTACGGCGGCTGATCCTGACCGCGAGCGGGGGAGCGTTCCGCGACCGGCGGCGCACCGAGTTGACGAACGTCACGCCTTCCGAGGCGCTCAAGCACCCGACGTGGGACATGGGCCCGGTCGTCACGATCAACTCGGCGACCATGGTCAACAAGGGTCTCGAGGTGATCGAGGCGCACGAGCTGTTCGACGTGCCGTACGACGCCATCGAGGTCATGGTGCATCCGCAGTCGGTGTTGCACTCGCTGGTCGAGTTCCTGGACGGTTCCACGCTGGCCCAGGCCAGCCCGCCCGACATGCGGCTGCCGATCGCGCTCGCGCTGGCCTGGCCCGAGCGGGTGGCCGGCGCCGCGGCGGCCGTCGACTGGACGCTGGCGCACAACTGGGAGCTGCGCCCGCTGGACGATGAGGCATTCCCGGCGGTCCGGCTGGCCAAGGCGGCCGGTGAGGCGGGACACTGTCGCCCGGCCATCTACAACGCCGCGAACGAGGAGTGTGTGGCCGCGTTCGTGTCCGGTCGGCTACCTTTTCTGGGCATCGTCGACACCCTCGAGGCGGTGCTCGCGGCGGCACCCGATTTCGACGAGCCGGGTACCGTCGATGACGTGCTGACCGCGGAAGCCTGGGCGCGGGCCCAGGCACAACGGATGATCGCTACGGCGGCTGAAGGAGCCTGATGCTGTACTGGTTGGGGACGGCGGCCTTCGCGCTGGCTATCTTGATCTCGGTGAGCCTGCACGAGCTCGGCCACATGATCACGGCCAAGCGGTACGGGATGAAGGTCACCCAGTACTTCGTCGGCTTCGGTCCGACGATCTTCTCGTTCCGCCGCGGCGAGACCGAGTACGGCCTCAAGGCCATCCCGCTCGGCGGCTTCTGCAAGATCGTCGGGATGACCCCGCAGGACGACGACGTCTCGGAAGCCGACCAGCCGCGGGCCATGTGGCGCTTCCCGGTGTGGAAGCGCACGGTCGTGATGTCGGCCGGCTCGCTCACCCACTTCGCGCTGGCCATCGTCGCCGCCTGGTGCGCCGCGGTCTTCGTCGGGCTGCCCAACCCCGACGTGCCGCAGACGGTGCAGCAGCAGGTCGCGCTCCCGGCCCAGATCACCGTGGCCGACTGCGTGCAGGTCGTGCTGACCGAGCAGCAGTGCAAGATCGGCACCGGCACCGACGTGGCGGCGCCGTCGGCAGCCGCGGGGCTGAAGACCGGTGACATCATCACCAAGGTCGGCGAGGTCCCGATCACCAGCTACGGGCAGCTCACCAACGTGATCCGGGCCACCAAGCCGGGGGCGACGACCTTCGAATACACCCGCGCCGGGCAGCCCGGCAGCACCACGGTCAACCTGATCGCCGCGCAGCGCCCGCCGCTGGACGACCCGAAGGGCACCGTCACCGAGGTCTCGGTGGTGGGCATCAGCCAGAGCATCGACATCCCCGGCACGGTCACCTACGGCCCGGTCGACGCCATCGGCGCCAGCCTGCGATACGACTGGAGCCTGGTCGAGGGCTCGTTCGTGGCGATGAAGCGCATCCCGGAGAAGATCCCGGCGCTGTGGAACTCGATCACCGGCTCCGAACGCGACCCGAACACCCCGATCAGCGTCATCGGCGCGAGCCGGCTGGGCGGCGAGGCGATCGAGCGCGGCGTGCCCGAGGTGTTCCTGCTGATCTTCATCTCGCTGAACGTCTTCATCGGCATCTTCAACCTGCTCCCGCTGCTGCCGCTGGACGGCGGCCACATCGCCATCGCCTGGTACGAGCGGGTCCGCACCTGGATCTACGGCAAGCTGCACAAGCCCGATCCCGGCCGCGTGGACTACTTCAAGCTGATGCCGTTGACCTATGCCGTCATCCTGATCGGTGGCGCGTTCACGCTGCTGACCGCCACGGCCGACGTGATCAACCCGATCACCATCTTCTCTAAGTGAGAGTGCGCACATGACCGCTGTCAGTCTCGGTATGCCGGCCGTACCGCCGCCGCCGCTGGCCCCCCGCCGGCACAGCCGCCAGATCATGGTCGGCAACGTGCCGGTCGGCGGTGGCGCGCCGGTGAGCGTGCAGTCGATGACGACGACGCTGACTTCCGACGTCAACGCCACCCTGCAGCAGATCGCGGAGCTCACGGCCTCGGGCTGCCAGATCGTCCGGGTCGCCGTGCCGTCGCAGGACGACGTCGAGGCGCTGCCGGCGATCGCGAAGAAGTCGCAGATCCCGGTGATCGCCGACATCCACTTCCAGCCCAGGTACGTCTTCGCGGCGATCGACGCCGGCTGCGCGGCGGTCCGGGTCAACCCGGGCAACATCCGCCAGTTCGACGACAAGGTCAAGGAGATCGCCAAGGCCGCGGGCGACGCGAACGTCCCGATCCGGATCGGCGTCAACGCGGGCTCGCTCGACAAGCGGATCATGCAGAAGTACGGCAAGGCGACGGCCGAGGCGCTGGTCGAGTCGGCGCTGTGGGAGTGCTCGCTCTTCGAGGAGCACGGCTTCCGCGACATCAAGATCTCGGTCAAGCACAACGACCCGGTCGTGATGATCCGCGCCTACCGGCAGCTCGCCGAGCAGTGCGACTATCCGCTGCATCTCGGCGTCACCGAGGCGGGCCCGGCGTTCCAGGGCACGATCAAGAGCGCGGTCGCGTTCGGCGCGCTGCTGGCCGAGGGCATCGGCGACACCATCCGGGTCTCGCTGTCGGCGCCGCCGGTCGAGGAGATCAAGGTCGGCCAGGGCATCCTGGAATCACTCGGCCTGCGCGAGCGCGGCCTGGAGATCGTTTCCTGCCCGTCCTGCGGGCGCGCGCAGGTGGACGTCTACACGCTGGCCGAGCAGGTTACGGCGGCGCTCGAGGGCTTCCCGGTGCCGCTGCGGGTGGCGGTCATGGGCTGCGTCGTGAACGGCCCCGGCGAGGCCCGCGAGGCCGACCTGGGTGTCGCGTCGGGCAACGGCAAGGGCCAGATCTTCGTGAAGGGCCAGGTCATCAAGACGGTCCCGGAATCGATCATCGTGGAGACCCTGGTCGAGGAGGCCCTGCGGCTGGCCGACCAGATGGGTGCGGAGCTCCCGGACGAGCTCCGCGAGCTCCTCCCGGGCCCGACCGTCACGGTCCACTGATCCTTCCGGTACGAGCGGTCAGGTGACCCCCGCGCCACTGTGCCGGGGTCACCTGGTGGTCGGCGCGGAAGCGTTTGATGAAGTAGCTGGCGTCGGGGTAGCCCACCCGGCGGCTGATCGCCGCCACCGTCAGATCGGTCTCGGTCAGCAGCAGCCGGGCCTGCCGCATGCGCCGCTGGGCCAGCCACTGCTGCACCGTCCGGCCGGTCTTGCGGCGCACCACGGTGGTGAGGTGGCCGGCGGTGAGGGCGACCTCGGCGGCGACGTCGGCCAGCGAGATGGGCTCCTGGTAACGCCGCTCGATGACGTCGAAGACGGCCGCGAGCAGCGGCTCGTCGGAGGCGCGCAGTTGATCGGCGACGTCGGTCGACAACCGGGCCGCGGCGACCAGCAACAGGGTCAGGTGGGCGAGGGCGGCCTCGTGGAAGCCGTCGCTCCGGGCCCGTAGTTCGGCGTCGAGCGTGGTGAAGCGCTCGACCCAGCCGGCCCGCTCGGCGGCGGGGATGCGCAGCCGCTGCGCCCGGTCGATGCCCCGCGCGAACGGGAACAGCAGCGGGTGCGACCGCCACGACGAGTAGACCCCGGGCGTGCCGGGCCGGACCACGTCGGCCGGGAACCAGACCACCCACCCGTCCGCGGCCACCGTCTCGTGCGGACCGGCGAAGGACACGACCTGCCCCGGGGCGATGACGAACAGGTCGCCGTCGGTCACCTGCCAGGTCCGCCCGTCGAGCACCAGCGTCCCGGCGGCTCGGTGTGCGTAGAACAGCACCAGGAAGTCGTGGGCGTGCGCACCGATCGCGGGCGGGTCGCCGGCCGGGTTGTCCTCGGGCAGGTGGGCGACCGCGACCGGGGCGACGCCCGGCCGGTGGCCGAAGCCGACGACGGGCACCTGCTTTCCCGCCGGTCTAACCGAAGATTGTCCTATCGGGGCCACGGATCCACCATTGTCCGCGTCCGGCTGCCGCACAAGGCTCAGGGTACGACCGAAGTTCGTCGGATCCGACAGGAGCGCGACATGACCGGACATGCGCAGGACCACCATCAGCGGCAGTACATCCCGGCTATGGGCAAGCGTTGGCTGCTGCCCCTCTACGACCCGTTCACCCGGCTGGCGGGAGTCGGCCGGATCCACGAGCGGCTGCTCGACCGCGCGGACCTGCGGCGGGGCCAGCGGGTGCTGGAGATCGGCTGTGGGACCGGCAACCTGCTGACGGCCCTCGGGCGACGCCGGCTGGACGTCGAGGCGGTGGGCATCGACCCGGACCCCGCCGCGCTGCGCCGATCCCGGCGCAAGGCCGCCCGGCGGAGCTTGCCGATCCGGCTCGAGCAGGCCTTCGCCGGTGAGCTGCCGCTGCCCGACGACGGCTTCGACCGGGTGCTGTCGGCCTTCATGCTGCACCACCTCGACGAAGCCGAGCGGCTGCGGGCGCTGCGGGAGGTCCGGCGGGTGCTCCGTCCCGGCGGGCAGTTGCACGTGGTGGACGTCGACGGCACACCGTCCGGCCGGAAGACGCACGGCCATCCCCGGCTGGCTCGGAACCGTCCGGAACTGGTGCTCGCCGCACTGACCGAAGCCGGCCTGACCGGCGTCGCGGAGAACGGCCGCGAGCAGGCCCGCTTCGGCGGCTACGCCTTCTACCGCGCCGAAAAGTAGCCGTAGCCCAGCCGGTGTTTCTCATAGGGAAGCAGAGCTGCCGGTGTTTCTCATGGGGAAGCAGAGCTGCCGGTGTTTCTCATAGGGAAGCAGAGCTGCCGGTGTTTCTCATGGGGAAGCAGAGCTGCCGGTGTTTCTCATGGGGAAGCAGAGCAAAGTGAGCAACCCGCGGCACATAGCCCGGCGGTGGCTGACCGGCCGGCGCTGTCGCCTGGCTCGCGGGTGTGCGGGCGGGCGACGGTGTTGCGGTTGTGGGCCGCCCGCGCCGTAGCGGAAAATCAGCGGAGGCGCACCGCTGAAGGGTGCGCCTCCGTTTCGCGCCGAGATGTCACTCCGCGTCGGCGAGGATCGCGTAGAGCTTGCGCTTGGTCTCGTTGAGCACTTCCAGGGCCTTGTCGCGCTGCTCCGGCGTGCCGTTGAAGCCGACCTGGCGCAGGGCGTCCATGATGCCGACCGCCGCGTCGCGGAAGTCCTGGACCTGCGACATGGTGTCGTTGCTGAACTGCGCCCACGGCGGGTTTTCCGCCGCCGTGGTGGCCTCCGCGCGGCCGGCCTCGGTCAGGGTGAAGCGCTTGCGGCCGCCGGTGGCCTCGGCCTCGATGAGGCCCTCGTCCTCCAGCAGTTGCAGGGTCGGGTAGACCGAGCCGGGGCTCGGGCGCCAGATGCCGCCGGTGCGGCTCTCCAGCTCCTGGATCATCTCGTAACCGTGCATGGGCCGCTCGAGCAGCAGCGCCAGCAGGGCCGGGCGCACGTTGGGCCGGCTGCCGCGGCCGCCGCGGCGCTGGCCGCGCCAGGGGCCGCCGGGACCTCCGGGGCCGAAACCGCCGCCGAAGCCGCCGGGGCCGCCCTGGCCGAACGGGAATCCGGGTGGGAAGCCGAAGCCGCGCATCAGACCCTCGCGCAGGCTGCCCGGGTGCACGTGACCCTCGCGCATGTGGTGGTGTCGCATGATCTTCTCCGATCTGTTGTCGATAGTTAGACGATATATCGACAACATGTCCGCCGCAAGGGTTTCTCCGATCCGAGCGAACGGCGTGGGTGTATCCGGGCCGCCATCTGGCAATCTGGTATCTGTGTTGACGGTGCCCATTCGTCAGCTCGGCGAGTCCGAGCGGGCGACGGTCGAGCGGATCCTCGACCTAGACCCCTACGCCGGCGCTCAGATCGCCGAGCGGGTGGCGGCGCATGGGCTCAACTGGTGGCGTTCCGACGGCCGGATCTACGGCTACGGCACCGGCCGCCGCATCGAGTCGCTCTGCTGGTCCGGGGCGCATCTCGTGCCGGTGTGCACGACGCCCGCCGCGGTGACCGCCTACGCCGACCTGCTCGGCGCCGAGCCGCGCATCTGTTCGTCGATCATCGGCCGTGCCGACGCGGTGCTCGACCTGTGGGAGCGCCTGGGTGGGCACTGGGGCCCGGCCCGCGACGTGCGGCCGCATCAGCCGCTGCTGGTCGCCGACCGGGAGGCGGCGATCGAGCCCGACCCCGAGGTGCGCCTGGTGCAGCCCGGCGAGATCGACCAGCTCTTCCCGGCCGCGGTGGCGATGTACACCGAGGAGGTCGGGGTCTCGCCGTTGCTCGACGACGGCGGGCGCGGCTACAAGCGGCGGATCGCCGAGCTGGTGCGCTCGAAGCGGGCCTACGCGCGCTTCATCGGTGACCGGGTCGTCTTCAAGGCCGAGCTGGCGATCGTCACCCGGCGCACCACGCAGGTGCAGGGAGTGTGGGTGGACCCGGAATTCCGGGGGCGCGGGATGGCCGCGAGCGCCATGGCGGCGGTGCTGCGCGACGCGCTGCGCCGCGTCGCGCCCACCGTCAGCCTGTACGTCAACGACTACAACGCGCCCGCCCGCCGGGTCTACGCGCGCTGCGGCTTCGTGCCGAACGGCAGCTTCGCCACCGTGCTGTTCTGAGCCGGCGGGGTGTCAGGCAGACTTTCTTCCTGGCATACTTGCTGCATGTCGACTGCAGTGGACGCCGCGGGCCGCCCGCTATCAGCATCGCTCCGTAGCAAGGGCGTATTGACGATCCCGCTTGCGATACGCGAACAGCTACACCTCGAACCGGGCGACAACCTCCTTGTCACCGTCAGAGAGGGGCAAATCGTGCTCACGCCCGCGGCCCTGATACCTCGCGATCAGGCATGGTTCTATACGGCGGAGTGGCAGGCCAAGGAGGCCGAGGCTGACGCAGACCTGGCCGCGGGCCGGCATGTGCGCCATCACAGCGACGACGCCTTCTTGGACTCCCTGAGCGAGGACTGATGCCCACCTGGGATCAGTTGCAGACCTTCCGACAGGACCTCAAGAGTCTGACGCCGGCGCAGCGGAAGGCATTCAGGAAGGCCGTGGCGAAGTTCGTGGCTGACCTACGCGCCGCCAAGTTCCGCAAGAGCCTGCGAGTCAAGAAGATGTCAGGGCACGAGGACATCTGGGAGATGACCTGGGCGCCCGACGGACGAGCGACGTTTCAGTACGGCGATGAAGTCCAATCCGGGGAACAACACATCGTGTGGCGACGCATCGGCACTCACGACATCTTCGATCGGCCTTAGGGCTGGCCCAGCCTCGGGAGCAGGTCGGCGAGGGCGGCCGCGCCGCCCTTCTCCAGCTCCGGCGTGGGCACCAGGGCCATCACCGGCACGTCGACGCCGGCCTCCGCATAGCGCGCCACGTGCTCGCGGCACTGCTCCGGTGACCCGTGCACGACCAGCTCGTCCACCACCTCGTCCGGGATCGCCGCGAGCGCGCCCCGGCGGTCGCCGGCCGCCCACGCCGCCCACATCGCGCCGAGCGCGGGCTCCCGGCCCAGCCAGCGGTGGAATTCCGCGTACGCCGGCACCGTCAGGTAGGCGGCGATCATCCGGCGCCCGACCGTGCGCGCGTAGGCCGCGTCCTCGGTCGGGCACACGAAGATGCGCGCGACCACGTCGAAGTCCGGGCGGTCGGACTTGGCCTCGGCCAGCGCCCGGGGCACGTCGGTGGTCGCGAGCCAGTTCAGGATCACGCCGTCGGCGGCCGCGGCGGCCAGCCGGAGCATGCCCGGGCGCAGGGCGGCGAGCAGGATCGCCGGTGGGGTCGCGGGCGGGCGTTCGAGGCGGAAGCGGCGCACCCGGAAGGTCTCGAACTCGCGGTCGACCACCTCGCCGGCCAGCGCCGCGCGCAGGAACTGCAGCATGTCGCGGCTGCGGGCGAACGGTTTGGTGAAATCGGCGGCGTTCCAGTCGCCGACGACGACCGGTGACGACGCGCCGATGCCGAGCTGGAACCGGCCCGGTGCGACCTCGGCCAGCGCGGCGGCGGTCATCGCCAGCAGCGCCGGCCCCCGGGTGAAGACCGGGGTGATCGCCGTCCCGAGCCGGGCCCGCGGCTGCCAGGCGGCGGCGAGCGTCAGCGGGGTGAAGGCGTCGGTGCCGGCCACCTCGGAGGACCACAGGTCGGTGAAACCCGCGTCGGTCAGGGCCGCGAACACCGCGGCGTGCTCGGCCAGCGGAACCCCGCCCAGCGGTACGGTCATTCCCCATCGCGTCGGCATGTCCCGATCCTGCCCTGTGATCGAGGTGAGGTCCACCACGGTCGCTTCCACCGCTTGGCTCAGCCGACCGTGGACCTGCTGCGCCAGGCGGTCGCTAAGGACGTCCGCCCGTTGGTGCGCAGCAGCGATCCCTCGTAGACGCGGGCGCCGACGGCGAGGAACACCAGCGTCGAGGCCGCGAGCACGATCAGGGAGAGCACCGGCTCCCAGCCCGCCGCGTCGCCGGTGAACAGCCGCACCGGCATCGCGATCGGCGCCGAGAACGGGACGTAGGACAGCACCGTCATCGCCGCGGCGTTCTCCTGCAGGAAGAGCACGGCTAGGAACGGCCCCATCACCGCGAGCTGCAGGGGCGCGGAAGCACCGTTGATGTCCTCCTGCCGCGCGGCGAGGGCGCCCACTCCCGCCCACAGCGTCGCCAGCATGACGAAGCCGATCAGGAAGAACACCAGGAACCAGGCGATGGTCGGCCCCACCAGGGCGGTCACGTCCGCGCTCACTCCGGCGATCCGCATGCCGACGAACGCGACGACCGCGACCAGCGCGATCTGCCCGAACGCCAGCAGCGTCATCGCCGCGACCTTGCCGGCCAGCAGGGCCCGGACGGGCACGCTGGCGACGAGGATCTCGACGATCCGGGTCTGCTTCTCCTCGGTCACGCTCATCGCGATCTGCAGCCCGAACGTGAACGAGGTCATGAAGAACAGGAAGGCCAGGGCGAACGGCACGACGAAGGCCACGAACGGATCGGTGGCGTCCGGGTCGAGCAACCGCACCGGCGGCGCCGTGCTGAGGGCCTCGACCACCTCGCCCGGCGCCTCGTCCAGACCGAGCACGGTCGGGCCGGCGACCACGGCCGCCTCCACGTCCCCGTCGCGCACGAGCCGTTCCGCCTCGGCGTCCGCGGCGACCGCGCGCACCTCCAGGCCGGCCTGCCGCAGCGCCGCGGCGACCGTACGGTCGGCCGTCGCGACCTCGGTCGGGCCACCTTCCAGGATGGGCGGCAGCACCGTGGAGGCCACGGCGATCAGCAGGAAGAACGCCGTGCTGATCAGGAAGGTCTTGTCCCGGAGCTTGACCTTGATCTCGCGGGCGGCGACGAGCTGGGCGGCGGCGAAGGTGCTCACTGGTTCACCTCTCGGAAGATCTCGGCGAGCGACGGGGTGACCGGGCCGAAGGAGCGGACCGGGCCGCGGGCCAGCGCGGCACGCAGCACCTCCTGGTCGTCGGTGCCGTGGGCCAGGTCGAACACGGCGCGGGCGCCGTCGAGGTCGACCAGCGTCACCCCGGGCTGGTCGCGCAGCCAGCCCGCGTCGGTCTCCACCTGGATGGCGAAGCGTGGCTGCGCATAGCCGGCGCGCAGCTCGGCCCGGCTGCCGGAGGCCCGGATCCGGCCGGCCGTGATGATCACCAGATCGTCGCAGAGCCGCTCCACCACGTCGAGCTGGTGGCTGGAGAACAGCACCGGGGCGCCCGCGGACGCGCGCTCGCGCAGCACGCCCACGACCACGTCGACGGCGAGCGGGTCGAGCCCGGAGAAGGGCTCGTCCAGCACCAGCACCTCGGGGTCGTGCACCAGCGCGGCGGCGATCTGCACGCGCTGCTGGTTGCCGAGCGAGAGCTTCTCCACGTGCTCGCCGCCCCGGTCGCTCAGCCCCAGCCGCTCCAGCAGGGCGGCGGTGTTGCGGCGGGCGGCCTCGGTGCTCAGCCCGTGCAGTCGGGCCAGGTAGACGATCTGGTCGGTGACGGTCATCTTCGGATAGAGGCCGCGCTCCTCGGGCATGTATCCGAAGCGGTGGCGCAGCTCCCGGGTCAGCGGCTCGCCCTGCCAGGTCACTTCGCCCGCGTCCGCCGCGAGCACCCCGAGCATGATGCGCATCGTGGTCGTCTTGCCGGCGCCGTTGGCACCGACGAAGCCGGTCATCCGCCCGGCCTCCACCGAGAAGGTGACGTCTTCGAGCACTCGCCGGTCCCCGAAGCTGCGACTGACGGCCTCGACTTTCAGCACGTTGGTCATGGTGCCAACGCTAGGGCGCCGACGGCGCCGGCGAGTCCGGCCCGAGGATGACCGTCGGGGGTCCTCCTTCCGGAGGATCTCAGGCGGATCCCGGCCGGACCACCCCGAGCTCGTACGCGAGCACGACGGCCTGCGTGCGGTCCCGCGCGCCGAGCTTCATCAGCACCCGGCTCACGTGCGTCTTCACGGTCGTCTCGCCCAGCCGCAGCCGCCCGGCGATCTCGGCGTTGGTGGCACCGCTCGCCATCAGCAGCAGCACCTCGTGCTCGCGCGGGGTCAGCTCGGCGAGCCGGGCCCCGGCGCCGGGTCGCCGCAGCGCCGGGTTGGTGAAGGTCTCGATGACCCGCCGGGTGATCGCGGGCGCCAGCAGCGCGTCCCCGGCCGCCAGCACCCGGACCGCCTCGGTCAGGGCCTCCGGGGTGCCGTTCTTGAGCAGGAAGCCGCTCGCCCCGGCCTGCAGCGCGGCGAAGAGGTAGTCGTCGCGGTCGAAGGTGGTCAGGATCAGCACCGAGGGGCCGCCCTGCGCGGTGACCCGCCGGGTGGCTTCCAGCCCGTCCAGGCCGGGCATCTCGACGTCCATCAGGATCACGTCGGGCCGCAGCCGGGCGGCCAGGTCGACGGCCTGCGCGCCGTCGGCGGCCTCGCCGACCACCTCGATGTCGTCCTCGCTCTCCAGGATCACCCGGAAGCCGGTCCGCACGAGCCGGTGGTCGTCGGCCAGCAGCACCCGGATCATCGCTGCTCCCCGGCGCCGGTCAGCTCCCGCGAGAGGGGCAGCCGGGCGCGGACGCGGAAGCCGCCGCCGGAGCGCGCCCCGGTCTCCAGGACACCGTCGTGCACCGCGACCCGCTCGCGCATGCCGATCAGCCCCAGCCCGCCGCCGGCACCCGGCACGGCGCCCCGGCCGTCGTCGGCCACGTCGAGCTCGAGCTCGCCGGCCAGGTAGCGGATCCGGACGTCCAGAGTGGTCGCGTGGGCGTGCTTCAAGGTGTTCGTCACGGCTTCCTGGACGATCCGGTACGCGGCCTGCGACACCGAGCCGGGCAGCGGCACCGGGTCGCCGTACACGTCGCAGGTCGCGGTGAGGCCCGCTTCGCGGGCGCGGGCGATCAGGTCGTCGACCCGGTCCAGGTCGGCCCCGGTCGGCGGCTCGTCGCCGGCGCCGCCGGTGTCGCGGAGCGCGCCCAGCATGCGCCGCAGCTCGTCCACCGCGGTCCGGGCACTGTCCTCGACGGCCGTCAGCGCGGTGCGGGCCCGGTCGGGGTCCTTGTCCATGACCCGGCGGCAGGCCGAGGCCTGGATGCCCATCACCGACACGTGGTGCGCGACGACGTCGTGCAGCTCCCGGGCGATCCGGACCCGTTCGCCGATGACCGCGCGCTCACCCGCCACCGCCTGCGCCGCCCGCAGCTCCGCGGTGCGCACCTCCAGCTGCCACTGCCGCCGCGCCGCCTCGCCCAGGGCGTAGGCGAAGCCGAAGAAGGCCACGTTGACGATGATGGCGTTCAGCACGGCGGCCAGCAGCGGGGGCAGCTCGCCGGACGTGCCGTCCGTCGTGATCTCGTCGTGCGAAAGGATGAAGGCGACGGCCAGCCAGGCGAACATGCCGGCGATGATGGCCAGCCGCAGCCGGCGGCTCCGGCGCCGGTCCCGGCCCCAGGCGCCGAGCGTGTAGATCGCGACGAAGACGGCACCGGTGGCCAGTTGCTGCTCCTGCGCGCCGCGGACCTGACCGCCGATGAAGAAGATCGAGACCAGCACCGCCACGACCTCCGGCCGGCTGCGCCGCCAGATGAGCGGCAGCATCACGGCCAGCGACCAGCCGAGCTGCTCGATCACCGACGGCGCGCTGTCCGAGGCGAACAGGCCGGCGCTGCGGGCCAGGAAGACGTTCAGGACCGCGATCGTGGCGATGGCCAGGGCGATGCCGAGGTCGATGCGGCGCTGGCGGAAGGTCGGCGCGGGGCGCGGCGCGTCGTCGACGGTCGGGGGCGTCATCCGTCGACCATCGCACGGCGGCCGGGTCTCGGCTCGCGGCGGGCCCGGCCGGCCGCGGCGGTCGCCACGGACGTGCCGATCAGCCAGCTGACCGCCACCACCAGCAGCACGCGCTCCAGCGTGGCGCCCAGCGCACCCCGGCCGACGAAAAGCATGATCAGCCCGAGGGCGCCGCCGAGCGGCACGATGAACACCAGGGCGGCGGCCGCCAGGCGCCGGGAGACGGCATCGAACGACGCGGAGAACGCCACCAGCGCCATCGCCCCGGCCAGCAGGACCATGCCGACCACGCTGGCCACGGTGTGGGTCACGTCGGCGACGGTGGTCGGCTCGTACGGCGGGAGCGGGCAGCCGCCGGTGCACGGCACCGCACCCGAGCAGGCGGCCAGCGCGGCCGCGGCGCCCAGCAGCACCGCCACCGGCCGCGAGTCGCGCCGCAGGGCCCGGCCCAGCAGCGCCACGCCCAGGGCGAGCCCGATCAGTCCCCAGCGGTAGCCGCCGGCCAGCGGCATGCCGGTCGTGCCGGCCTCGCTGACGTAGCCCGCCGTCCACGGACCGGGCACGGCGACCAGCCCGGCCAGCATCGTCAGCGCGCCCACCAGGACCGCCGCGCCGGCCAGGGCGGCGACCAGGCGGCGGCGGACGGGGAGCGAGGGCATCGCGATCACGGTAGCCGGGCGGATCACCGGCTGATCCAATGGGCGGATGGGACAGCGGCGCACGGTGGTCGTCACGGGCGGCAGTTCGGGCATCGGGCTGGCCGCGGCCGCCGCCTTCGCGCGCGGCGGCGCCGAGGTGGTGCTGCTCGGCCGCGATCCCGGGCGGCTGCGGCACGCGGTCGGGGTCGTGCGGGAGGCCGGCGGGCGCACGCCGGCGGCGTACCGGGCCGACTTCGCGGTGCTCGACGAGGTGCGCGCGGCCGGTGCCGGGCTCGCGGCGGCGCACGAACGGATCGACGTGCTGGTCAACAACGCCGGGCAGCTCGCGCCGGCCCGCCGGCTGACCGCCGACGGGTTCGACCCCAGCGTCCAGATCAATCACTTCGGCGGATTCCTGCTCGCTCACCTGCTGCTGGACCGGCTGCGGGCGGCCGCGCCGGCCCGGATCGTCACGACCGGCTCCGCGGCCGAGGCGTGGGGCACCCTGGACGTGCGGCGTCCCGGGAGGCGGCAACTCAGCCGGTGGGCCGCGTACGGGGCCAGCAAGCAGGCCAACCTCCTGTTCACCGTCGAGGCGGCCCGGCGCTGGGCCCCGTCCGGGATCGTGCCGACCTGCTTCTTTCCGGGGCTGATCCGCAGCGGCTTCGGCCGGCGGAGCCCGCTCTTCTCCCTGGGCAAGCTGGTCTTCCGGGGTCCGGAGCGGGGCGCGGACACGCTGCTGTGGCTGGCGGACGATCCGGCGGCCGCGGTGCCGGGCGGCTACTTCGCGTGGCGGCGGCCGTTCGGCGCCACCGGCCGGTCCGTCGATCCGGACCGGGCCCGGCTGCTCTGGGAGGCCAGCCTGACCGCCGTCTACGGCGCCGAGGGGGAGCGGCCGGCCCGCGGCGACGGGTAGTAGCGGGTGGTGGCGATGTCCGGGTGGGTCGAGGTCGGCACGTCGGCGTCGTCGTCCGCGGTGAGCGTGCCGCCCAGCTCGACGATGCGCCGGTGTGCCGCCGCCAGCCTGTCTTCCAGCATCACGATCCGGCAGGCCGCGCTGAGCAGCATGCCCTCGTCCAGCAGCTGCCGGACCCGGCCGGCGAGTTTGAGCTGGTGGCGGGAGTAGCGGCGGTGGCCGCCGTGCGAGCGTTCGGGCTCGAGCAGGCCGGCCGAACCCAGGCTGCGGAGGAAGGCCGGTGTCACGCCGATCATGTCGGCGGCGCGGCCCATCGTGTACGCCGGGAAGTCGGCGTCGTCGAACGCGGTGCTCATGCTTTCTTCCGTGCGCAAGATCGGAGGGTGGACACAGTCCAAGGCCCCGGCGGGTTACCGGGGCCTTGGCTGTTCAATTCTGTAGCCGACCGTCGTCGGCGCGGCCAATCCGCCTGCGTGCCGCTAGCGGACGGCGTGAGTGATGGGCATCGGCTGCGATCACCTCTTGTCGGGTCGGGGACTTTGCGAGTTCGCTTTGCTGCGGTATCTCGTCCTCCTTACCAACTCAGAGTCTCGCCAGTTGCTTGCCATTGCTTGCCGGCTGTGCGTGGCCGACTCAATGATGCTATGCCTGCCACGGGCATATTTCTAGACTCGCCGCTGTAGATTTTTCGGGCGAATGGGGCGGCGGCGCGGGACGGGCGCGTGGCACAGCGCGATGCTGTGTCGAGAGAGAGGTGACCGCGCCCCGCGCCGCCGCGGGGGTGGGGGAGCCGGCGGCTGCCCCCGGGTGTTCGCGAGACCTGCCGAGGGCTCGCGCGCCGCGGAGCGGCGTCAGAACACCGGCAGGGCCGCGCGTGAAGCGTTCGGTTGCCCTGACATGTCTACGAGTGTGCGGGTTGCTTCTCGCGTCGGGCAACGCAATTAACGTGGCTCATTGACGGCCGTAACACCGCTGGTAGATCATCACCGAACAGCGGTGACCCAGGTCACAACTGCCCCTCGGCACCAGGGAGTGGCAATGAGCGAAAGCCCTGCACCCAGTACCGACGAAGAACGTCTCGCCCAGCTCGGCTATCAGCAGGAACTGCACCGCCGACTGTCCGGCTTCTCGAACTTCGCGGTCTCCTTCTCGATCATCTCCATCCTGGCCGGCGCCATCACGTCGTACGGGATCGCCATGAACGCCGGTGGCCCGCTGGCCATCACGCTCGGCTGGCTCTTCGTCGGCATCATGGTCACCTTCGTCGCCCTCGCGATGGCCGAGGTCTGCTCGGCCTATCCGACCGCCGGCGCCCTCTACTGGTGGGCCGCCGCGCTCGCCAAACGCAACAAGGCCGCGTGGGCCTGGTTCATCGGCTGGTTCAACTTCCTCGGCGAGGTGGCCGTCACCGCGGCGATCGACTTCGGCGCGGCGATCACCACCTCGGCGTTCCTGAGCCTGACCTTCGACATGGAGGTCACCAAGGGCCGGACGTTCCTGATCTTCCTGGTCCTGATCGTCGCGCACGGCCTGCTGAACACCTTCGGGGTCAGCCTGGTC
Source organism: Actinoplanes sp. ATCC 53533 (assembly GCF_003947245.1). Taxonomy (NCBI): domain Bacteria; kingdom Bacillati; phylum Actinomycetota; class Actinomycetes; order Micromonosporales; family Micromonosporaceae; genus Actinoplanes; species Actinoplanes sp. ATCC 53533. The sequence continues at coordinate 23,774 of NZ_QHHV01000089.1, forward strand.
CGGGTGCTCTCCGACGTCAGCGCCTGGTGGCACCTGATCGGCGTCGCGGTCATCGTGGTGGTGCTGGCCGTCGTGCCGGACCAGCACAAGCCCATCTCCGAAGTGTTCACCGAGGTGCACAACGAGACCGGCTTCACCTTCGGCGGCGCGGCCGTCTACGCCGTGCTCATCGGCCTGTTGATGGCGCAGTACACGTACACCGGCTACGACGCCTCGGCGCACGTGGCCGAGGAGACCCACGACGCCGCCCGGGCCGCGCCGCGCGGCATCGTGCTGTCGGTCGTGGTCTCGGTCATCGCCGGCTTCGTGCTGCTGGTGGCGATCACCTGGTCGATCCAGGACTACGACGCGCAACGGACCACCGCGCTCGGGCTGCCGCCGGCGCAGATCTTCATCGACGCCGTCGGCCACAACCTGGGCACGTTCCTGCTGTTCATCTGCGTGGTCGCGCAGTTCTTCTGCGGCATGGCGTCGGTGACGGCCAACTCCCGGATGTCGTACGCGTTCGCCCGCGACGGCGCGCTGCCCGGCTCCCGGCTGTGGAAGAAGGTCAACGTGCGGACGGGTACGCCGACCAACTCCATCTGGCTCTGCGTGTCCATCTCCACCCTGCTGGTCCTGCCCTCGCTGTGGAACACCACCGCGTACGCGGCGGCGACCTCGATCGCGGTCATCGGTCTCTACATCGCCTACGTGGGCCCGGTGCTGCTGCGCCGGCTCAACCCGGACTTCCGCCCGGGGCCGTGGCACCTCGGCAAGTGGAGCGCGGCGGTCGGCTGGATCGCGATCGTCTGGGTGGCGCTCATCTGCGTGTTGTTCGTCCTGCCGGTGGCCGGCCCGATCACCGCGGCGAACTTCAACTACACGATCTTCGCCGTCCTGGTGGTCGTCGGCGGGGCCACCCTGTGGTGGTTCGCGAGCGCCCGAAAGTGGTTCACGGGGCCGAAGCAGAACCTGATCGAGAAAGCCGCGCACGGAGAGCAGACGATGCCGACCGGGGAGTGATCTATTAGAGGCGGGGCCGGGCGCACGCCCGGCCCCCACATTCCCGGAGGGAACCGGATGGACCTCGAAGACCTGGACGTCGCCGTCACGAACGGCAGCATCGACACCGTCCTGCTCGCGCTCACCGACATGCAGGGCCGGCTGCAGGGCAAACGGCTGCACGGCCGCTTCTTCATGGACGAGGTCGTCTCCGGCGCCAGCGAGGGCTGCAACTACCTGCTCGCGGTCGACGTCGACATGAACACCGTGGACGGCTACGCCATGTCGTCGTGGAACAGCGGCTACGGCGACTTCGTGATGCGTCCCGACTTCGCCACCCTGCGCCCCGTACCGTGGCAGCCCGGCACGGCCATGGTCCTCGCCGACCTGGAGACCACCGAGGGCGAGCCCGTCTACGCCTCGCCCCGGCAGATCCTGCGCCGCCAGCTCGACCGGCTCGCCGAGCACGGCCTGACCGCGTACGCGGGCACCGAGCTGGAGTTCGTCCTCTACCGGGACACCTACGAGCAGGCGTTCGACAAGGGTTACCGCGATCTGGTGCCCGCCAACCAGTACAACGTCGACTACTCGTTGCTCGGCACCGCCCGGGTCGAGCCGCTGCTGCGCCGCATCCGCAACGACATGTACGGCGCCGGCCTGATCCCGGAGAGCGCCAAGGGCGAGTGCAACCTCGGCCAGCACGAGATCGCCTTCCGCTACGCCGAGGCGCTGAAGTGCGCCGACAACCACGTGATCTACAAGAACGGCGCGAAGGAGATCGCCGCCCAGGAGGGCATGGCGCTGACCTTCATGGCCAAGCCGAACGAGCGCGAGGGCAATTCCTGCCACATCCACTTCTCGCTGCGCGACGCGGACGGCCGCTCGGCGATGCTCGGGGACGGCCCGGCCCACCTGAGCGTGACCGGGCAGCGGGTGACGGCCGGCCTGCTCGCCACCATGCGCGAGTTCAGCCTGCTCTTCGCGCCGAACATCAACTCCTACAAGCGCTACCAGCCCGGCTCGTTCGCGCCGACCGCGTTGCGCTGGGGCGTCGACAACCGCACCTGCTCGCTGCGGATGGCCGGGCACGGCCAGGGGATGCGCGTGGAGAACAGGGTGCCCGGCGGCGACGTGAACCCGTACCTCGCCATCGCGGCGCTGGTGGCGGGCGCGCTGCACGGGCTGGAGAACGAGCTGGAGCTCGAGCCGGAGTTCCGGGGCAACGCCTACGAGGACGCCACCGCGCCCCGGGTGCCGGGGAGCCTGCGCAGCGCGCTGGAGCTGTGGGAGCGCAGCCCGGTCGCGGCCGGCGCGTTCGGCGCCGACGTGGTCGAGCACTACGCCAACATGGGCAAGGTCGAGCTGGCCGCGTTCGACTCCGCGGTCACCGACTGGGAACTTCGCCGCGGATTCGAACGGCTGTAGGGATGAACCTTCGGAGGGGTGTCAGGATTCTGTTGTGACTGATTTGATCAACCCGTCCACCGGGGCGTTGCTGACCTCCGTACCGTCGCTTGGACAGGCCGAGACCGACGCCGCGATCGAGCGGGCGCAGCAGGCCTTCGAGTCGTGGCGCCGGGTGGCGCCCGGGGACCGGGCGCGGCTGCTGCGGCGCTTCGCCGCGCTCGTCGACGACCACATCGAGGAGCTCGCCGCCCTGGAGGTGCGCAACTCCGGGCACACGATCGGCAACGCGCGCTGGGAGGCGGGCAACGTCAGGGACGTGCTCGACTACTACGCGGGCGCGCCCGAGCGGCTCTCCGGGCGGCAGATCCCGGTCGCCGGCGGCCTCGACGTCACGTTCCACGAGCCGCTCGGCGTGGTCGGCATCATCGTGCCGTGGAACTTCCCGATGCCGATCGCCGGCTGGGGCTTCGTCCCGGCGCTCGCGGCCGGCAACACGGTCGTGCTGAAGCCGGCCGAGCTGACCCCGCTGACCGCGATCCGGCTCGGCGAGCTGGCGCTGGCGGCCGGCCTGCCGGAGGGCGTCTTCACCGTGCTGCCGGGCAAGGGCAGCGTGGTCGGGCAGCGGTTCGTCGCCCACCCGGCGGTCCGCAAGGTCTGCTTCACCGGCTCCACCGGGGTCGGCAAATCGATCATGGCGGGCTGCGCCGACCAGGTGAAGCGGGTGACCCTCGAGCTCGGCGGCAAGAGCGCCAACATCGTCTTCGCGGACGCCGACCTGGAACGCGCCGCCGCGGCGGCGCCCGGCGGCGTCTTCGACAACGCCGGCCAGGACTGCTGCTCCCGCTCCCGGCTGCTGGTCCAGGATTCGGTGTACGACCGCTTCCTGTCCCTGCTGGAGCCGGCGGTCAAGGCCTACCGGGTCCAGGACCCCGCGCTGGAGACCGCCGAGATGGGCCCGCTGATCTCCGCCGAGCACCGGGCCAAGGTGGCGTCCTACACGGCGGGCGCCGACGTGGCGTTCGCCGGTGCCGCGCCCGCCGGCGATGGCTGGTGGTTCCCGCCCACCGTGCTGCTCGCCGGGTCGACGGGCGACCCGCACTGGCGCGAGGAGGTCTTCGGGCCGGTGCTGTCGGTGCTGCCGTTCCGCGACGAGGACGAGGCGGTCCGGCTCGCCAACGACACCGAGTACGGGCTCTCCGGCTCCATCTGGACCCGCGACCTGGGCCGGGCGTTGCGGGTCTCGCGCGGTGTGGAGTCCGGCAACCTCAGCGTCAACTCGCACTCGTCGGTGCGCTACTGGACGCCGTTCGGCGGCATGAAGCAGTCCGGCCTCGGCCGGGAGCTCGGCCCCGACGCGCTGCTGTCGTTCACCGATGTCAAGAACGTGTTCATCTCGACGGACTCCTGAGAGGTCAGCTGTGGAGCGTTTGCAAGATCGGATCGCCGTGATCACCGGCGCCGGAAGCGGCATCGGGTTGGCCACCGCGCGGCGGTTCGCGACCGAGGGAGCCAAGGTCGTCTGCGTCGACATCTCGGCGGACGCCGGCAAGGCGGCCGCCGACGAGGTCGGCGGCGAGTTCGTCGCCTGCGACGTCACCGACGAGGATGCGGTCAAGGCGCTGTTCGACGGCGTCGCCGAGCGGCACGGCCGGGTCGACATCGCGTTCAACAACGCCGGGATCTCCCCGCCCGACGACGACTCGATCCTGGTCACGGGCATCGAGGCGTGGGAGCGCGTGCTGCGGGTGAACACCACGAGCGTGTTCTTCTGCTGCAAGTACGCGATCCCGCACATGCAGCGCCAGGGCAAGGGCGCGATCATCAACACCGCGTCGTTCGTCGCGCTGCTCGGGGCGGCGACCTCGCAGATCGCGTACACGGCCAGCAAGGGCGGCGTGCTGGCGATGACCCGCGAGCTGGGTGTGCAGTTCGCCCGCGAGGGCATCCGGATCAACGCGCTCTGCCCCGGCCCGGTCGCCACACCGCTGCTCATGGACCTCTTCGCCAAGGACCCGGAGCGGGCCGCCCGGCGGCTGGTGCACGTGCCGATGGGCCGGTTCGCCGAGCCCGCCGAGATCGCCGCGGCGGTGGCGTTCCTGGCGAGCGACGACGCGTCCTTCATGACCGCGTCGCAATTTGTCGTCGATGGAGGTATCACCGGCGCCTATGTGACGCCTCTTTAGTGTGTTTAACGTGCCCAGACGGCGGGCACGGATGTTCATACGCCCTGCTGACGCGGGGTGAAGGGGTCGAATCTCCGCCCGCGCACGCTGCGATCGCCGCACGGGTGGGTCAGAGGACCCGGGCGCGGCGCCGGCTCGCCAGAGCCGGCGCCGCTCACTAACTCCTCCGGCTCCCTCGGTCGACCGGTACGGCGACCGGATCACCCAATCGGTCGACCCGGTCCGAAGCAGGACGTGGATATCTTGGTAAAGATGCGACCCGTCATCGGCATCACCACGTATGTGGAGCCCGCAACCTGGGGCGTCTGGCGCGATCTGCCCACCACGCTGGTGCCGCACGACTATGTCGCCGCGGTCACCCAGGCCGGCGGCCGGGCGGTCCTGCTGCCGCCCGACGACCTCGACACCGACGTGCTGCGGATCCTCGACGGGCTGGTGCTCAGCGGCGGCGCCGACCTGGCCCCCGAGCTGTACGGCGCCACGCCCGGCCCGCAGACGGTCACCCGGCCGGATCGCGACGCCGCCGAGATGCTGCTCGCCCGCGCGGCACTCACCCGCGACCTGCCCGTGCTCGGCGTGTGCCGGGGCATGCAACTGCTCACCGTGGCCGCCGGCGGGAGCCTGCACCAGCACCTGCCCGACGTGCTCGGGCACGAGCGGCACCGCCCGGCGCCGGCCGTCTACGGCGAGCTCGAGGCCCGGTTCACCCCCGGCAGCCTGGTCGCGACCCTGATGGGCGACGACACCCGGGTGCACTGCTTCCACCACCAGGGCATCGACGACCCGGGCACGCTGACGGTCACCGGCCGGGCCGCCGACGGCCTCGCCGAGGCCGTGGAGGACCCGGCGCACCGGTTCGTCCTCGGCGTGCAGTGGCATCCGGAGGTCACCCGGGACAAACGGCTGTTCGGCGCGTTGGTCGCCGCCGCGGCGACCTAAGACTTCCGGCGCACCCGCCGATACGCAGGTTCAAGACGAAGGAGGATCGCACCCAGCATGCGCAGGCCCTTGATCGGACTGACCGCGTACGCCCAGCAGGTCCAGTACGGCAGCAACGAGCAGATCGTCGGAATGCTGCCGATGTCCTACGTCAGAGCCGTCCACGCCACCGGCGGCCGGGCGGTTCTGATCACCCCCGACGATCCCGGCACGGACGTGCTCGAATCGCTCGACGGGATCGTCTTCGCCGGCGGCGGCGACGTCGACCCGGCCAACTGGGGTGCCGAGGCGCATCCGGCCACCGACGCCGACCCGGTCCGGGACGCCTCCGAGCTGCTGCTCATGCGCGCCGCCCTCGACGCCGACCTGCCCGTGCTCGGCGTCTGCCGCGGCCTGCAGGTGATGGCCGTGGCCACCGGCGGCTCCCTGCACCAGCACCTGCCCGACCTGGTCGGCCACGACCGGCACCGGGCCGCGCCCGGCACCGACCCGCTCGCCGTGGAGTCCTCGGCGTTCGGCCGGCACGAGGTGGTGCTGACCGCCGGCTCGGCGGCGCGGGCCCTGCTCGGCGCCCGGCTCACCGTGAACTCGTTCCATCACCAGGCGATCGACGATCCGGGCGGTTTCCGGGTGTCCGGCCGGTGCCCCGAGGACAAGGTCATCGAGATCATCGAGGATCGCGGCCGGTCGTTCGCGCTGGGCGTGCAGTGGCATCCGGAGCGCACCGGGGACCTGCGGGTCTTCGCGGCGCTGACCGAGGCCGCCGCGCGTCGAAGCGGCCTGAGCCGGACCGCGCTGGCAGCCTGAGCGCCGTCAGGCCGCGATCGGGTGTGCCGCCTGGAAGGCCAGCCGCTCGTCCGCCCCGGCGGCCAGTTCCTGCAGCACGTCGTCGAGCACGAGGAACGCCTCCCAGGGCGCGCCGCCCAGGTGCCGGCACACCCGCTCCTCCAGGTCGTCGATCCGGGCCGCCTTCCACACCTTGTCCGCGAGGCTCACCAGCAGGTCGTCCAGGGTGGCCTCCGGGGCGTCCCAGGAGCCGTGGCTGCCCGCGAAGCGCGCGAGGTGCGCCGGCACCCCGTATCGCAGCAGCAGGTCCCGGCCCGCCTCCTCGTGCCGCCGGCCGGGCCCCGACAGCTCGGCCACGTGCACGACCTTGCCGATGTCGTGCGTCGCCGCGCCGAAGAGCACCGCGGCGGTGTCGAACTCCAGGTCCGGCCGGTGGCGCCCGAGGACGTCGGTCAGCGACCAGGCGACGTCGTGCACGGCCCGCAGGTGCGCACCGAGCCGCGGCGGTGCGTCCAGCGCCCGCAGCAACTCGGCGGCCGGGCCGGGCAGCGGCCGCAGCGAGGATTCGGTCAGGGCTCGATCGAGGGCGGGCGAAGTCACCCGGGGAAGGTTAGCCGCGGTCGCCGAGGGCCGCGGGGCTCGGTGTTACCGTGCAGAGCTTGTCGGCCGAAACTTCCGCGGGAGGACGCATGGGGCCCAGCGCGGACGAGGCGCTGCCGCGCCTGTTGCGGACGGCCTTCGAACGCGGTGGCGAGATGGGCCGGCGCATGCTCGCGCTCGACTGGGCCGCGACCCCGCTCGGGCCGCCCGCCGGCTGGCCGCCGGAGCTGGCGGGGGCCGTCGCCAGGATGCTCGCCTCCAAGGCACAGATCATCATCTTCTGGGGCCCGGAGTGCTGTGCGCTCTACAACGACGCCTATATCCCGACCATGGGCGGCAAGCATCCCGGCTACCTGGGCCGGCCCGGCCAGCAGATGTGGGCCGAGACCTGGTCGGTGCTGCGGGAGCTCTTCGACGGCGTGCAGGCTCGCGACGAGTCGTTCTGGGCCGCCGACTACCTGTTCATGCTCGAGCGCTTCGGCTTCCTCGAGGAGACGTACTTCGACATCTCGTACGACCCGATCCGGCTCGCCGACGCCACTGTGGGCGGCATCTTCTGCATCGTCAGCGACACCACCGGCCGGGTGTTCGCCGACCGTCGCTTCCGTACGCTCAGCGCCCTCGGCTCCCGCCTGGCCGACTCGCCCGACCAGCTCGCGCTCGGCACCCAGGTCGCGCAGGTCCTCGGCGAGAACGACGCCGACGTGCCGTTCGCGGCCCTCTACCTGGACGATCCGGCCGGCGGGGGTGAGCTGACCCTGGCCGGCTCCTGCGGGGTGCCGCCGTCGGCCTGCTGGCCGCTGAGCGCGCGGGCGCGCGCCGCCGTCGGCGCGGCCATGCGCTCCGACCGGGCGGGCACCCTCCCGGTGGTCGACGCGGCCCAGCCGCCGCCCCGGTCGGCGGCCGAGGAGGCGCTGGTGCTGCCGATCGGCGCCGGCACCAGCGGCGTCGGCGCGCTGGTGGTCGGGGTGAGCAGGTTCGTCGCGCTGGACCGCGGCTACCGGGACTTCCTGGACCTGGCCACCGCGCAGATCTCCCGCGCGGTGACGAACCTGCGGGCCTACGAGCAGGAACGCCGCCGCGCCGCCGAGCTGGCCGCGCTGGACACCGCCAAGACCAACTTCTTCTCGAACGTGAGCCACGAGTTCCGCACCCCGCTGACGCTGATCCTGGGCCCGCTCGAGGACCTGCTGGCCGGCCCGGGGCTCGCCGCCGACCAGCGCGAACGGCTCGTGCCTGTGCAGCGCAACGGGCTGCGGCTGCTCAAGCTGGTCAACACGGTGCTGGACTTCTCCCGGCTGGAGTCCGGCCGGCTGCGCGCCGCCTACCGGCCGACCGACCTGGCCGACTACACCGCCCGGCTGGCCAGCACGTTCCGTGCCGTGGCCGAGCGGGCCGGGCTGCGGCTCGACATCGAGTCGCCGCCGCTGTCCGCGCCGGTCCACGTGGACCGCGAGATGTGGGAGAAGATCGTCTTCAACCTGCTCTCGAACGCGGTCAAGTTCACCCCGGCCGGCGGGATCACGGTCCGGGTTCGTCAGCGGCCCGGCGTCGCGGTGCTGGAGGTGACCGACACCGGTGTCGGCGTGTCCGAGCAGGAGCAGCGGCTGCTCTTCGACCGCTTCCACCGGGTGACCGGGGCCTGGTCGCGCAGCCACGAGGGCACCGGCATCGGCCTGGCGCTGGTCCGCGAGCTGGCCGAGCTGCACGCGGGCACGGCGACCGTGCGCAGCGAGCCCGGCGCGGGCAGCACGTTCACGGTGACCATCCCGCTCGGCACGGCCCACCTCCCCGCCGACCGGATCATCGACGCCGGCCCGGCCGACCTGCCCGCGGACCAGTCCCGGCTCTACGTCGAGGAAGCGCACTGGTGGCTCGGCGACAGCGCGCCGGCCCCGGTGGCGCCGGGCGCGGTGCACCCGGCGCGGCGCGGCCGGGTGCTGTTCGCCGACGACAACGCCGACCTGCGCGACCACGTCGCGAGGCTGCTCCGGCCGTCCTTCGACGTCACCACCGTGCCGGACGGCCGGCAGGCGCTGGAGCTGGCCCTCGTCGAGCAGTTCGACCTGGTCCTGACCGACGTGATGATGCCCAGGCTGGACGGCTTCGGGCTGATCAAGGCGCTGCGGGCGGACGAGCGCACCCGTGACGTGCCGATCGTGGTGCTCTCCGCCCGGGCCGGCGAGGAATCGTCCGTCGAGGGTCTCTCCGCCGGCGCCGACGACTATCTGGTCAAGCCGTTCTCGGTGCGGGACCTGACCGCCCGGGTCCGTGCCAACCTCGAACTGGGCCAGAACCGGCGGCAGATCATCAGCCGGCTGCGTGGGCTGGTGGACGCGGCCGCGGCGGTCAACACGGTCAGCACCACCGCCGAGGTGCTCGACGTCGCCGCCCGGCACGTGCAGGCGATGACCTCGGCCGGCCGGGTCGTGCTGACCGCGTCCGGCGCCCGGGCCGAGGTGGACGGTGGCGCGGGTGGCTCGGCCGTCCCGGACTCCGTCCTGCCGCTGCCGGACACCTCCGGTGCCACCCTCGGCGAGCTGAGCGTCTGGTCGGGTGCGGACGGTCCGCCCGAGCCGGTGCTGCTCACCCAGCTGGCCCGCCTGGTCGGCCTGCGGCTCGGCAACGCCCGGCTCTACGAGGCGGAGCACCGCATCGCCAGCACGCTGCAGCACAGCCTGCTGCCGCAGTCGCTGCCCCGGGTGCCCGGCGCGATCGTGGCGAGCCGCTATCTGCCGGGCAGCAGCGAGGCCGAGGTCGGCGGGGACTGGTACGACGTCATCCTCGCCCCCGGACAGCAGCTCTTCCTGGTCATCGGCGACGTGGTCGGCAAGGGGGTGCAGGCCGCCGCCGGGATGGGGCAGCTGCGGAACGCGCTGCGGGCGTACATCCTCGAGGGGTTCGACTGCGGCGAGGCGCTGTCCCGGCTGAACCGGCTGGTGGACAACCTGGGCCGACGCCAGTTCGCCACCGTGGTCTGTGTCCGCTTCGACCCGCGCACCCGGGAGCTGCACTACTCGTCGGCCGGGCATCCGTCCCCGATGGTCGCGGCGCCCGGCGAGGAGGGCCGGCTGCTCCACTCCAGCGCGCTCGGCCCGCCGATCGGCGCGCTCGGCGACGTGACCTACCCGACGCGGGCCGCGACCCTGGAGCCCGGCCACCGGCTGCTGCTCTACACCGACGGGCTGGTCGAGGACCGCCGGAAGGGCATCGACCAGGGCCTGGCCGAGGTCCGCGCGGACCTGGCCAAGCCGACCGAGCACGTCGAGGACCTGCTGGACGTCCTGCTCGCCAAGGCCGCCCAGCAGACCCGCCGCGACGACATCGCGCTGCTCGCGCTGCAGGCCACCGAGCCGCGCGAGTTCGTGCTGCGGCTGCCCGCCGACCCGGCCCGGCTGAGCGTGCTGCGCCGCCGCCTGGAGGACTTCCTGACGGCGCACGCCGTGCCCGACAGCGACATCTTCGACCTGACCGTGGCGGTCTCCGAGGCCGCCGCGAACGCGATCGAGCACCCGGTGGCGCCGGCCGAACCGGTGATCACGATCGAGGTGTCGCTGGACGACGACGCGGTGCGGGCGACCGTCCGGGACACGGGAAGCTGGCGCCCGGCCGGCGCGGCCGGCTTCCGCGGGCGCGGGCTGGCGCTCATCGGTGCCCTGTCGGAGCTCTCGGTGGCGCGGACGGAATCAGGCACGGAGGTGACGCTGCGCCGTCCGCTCAGCCGCTCCTGATCGTCAGCCGGGCTCGCCCGGCACGAGCCAGGGCTGGGTGCTCAGGCCCGAGATGTCGAGCACCCGGTGGACCTGCGGCGACGGGATCACCGCCAGGCCGTCCGGGAAGCGCTCGGCGAGCCGGATCAGGGCGTGGATGGCGGCGGAGTCGAAGAACGTGACCCCGCGCAGGTCGATGGTGGCGCTGCGCACGCCGTCACCGGTGGCCGCCCGCACCATCGCGTCGGCGGTGGACATGTCGACCTCGCCGCGAACGACCACGGTGGCGTGGCCCTCCGTCACCGAGGAACTGGCCGAGAAGTCCGTTCCGGCGTTCTCTTGATCCACGTTGACACGATTACACAGGCGGTCAGAGGCGGCAACAACCGGCCGCCCGGTGCGGCGATAAGCTGGCCCTATGACCGTTCGTGCCCCGCTCGTTCCGGGAAAGCTCTCACCCTGGCGGGCGGTGCCGCCGCAGATCACCCGTCCCGAATACGTGGGCAAGAAGCGCCCGAAGGAGTGGCGCGGGTCGCACGTGCAGACCCCCGAGACCATCGAGAAGATGCGCGTCGCCGGGCGGCTCGCCGGGCAGGCCACCCAGCTCGCCGGGGAGCACTGCAAGCCGGGTGTCACCACCGACGAGATCGACCGGGTGGTGCACGAGTTCCTGATCGACCACGGGGCCTACCCGTCGACGCTGGGTTACAAGGGCTTCCCCAAGTCCTGCTGCACGTCGCTCAACGAGGTCATCTGCCACGGCATCCCCGACACGACCGTGCTCGCCGACGGCGACATCGTCAACGTCGACGTGACCGCGTACCTCGACGGCGTGCACGGCGACACCGACGCGACGTTCTGCGTCGGTGAGGTCAGCGACGAGGCCCGGCTGCTGGTCGAGCGCACCCACGAGGCGATGATGCGCGGCATCCGCGCGGTCGCGCCGGGCCGCCCGATCAACGCGATCGGCCGGGTCATCGAGGCGTACGCCCGCCGCTTCGGCTACGGCGTGGTGCGCGACTTCACCGGCCACGGCATCGGCGAGACGTTCCACAGCGGGCTCTACATCCCGCACTACGACAACCCGCGGCTCGACACGGTGATGGAGCCCGGCATGACCTTCACCATCGAGCCGATGATCACCCTGGGCACCCACGAATACGAGATGTGGAGTGACGGCTGGACGGTCGTCACCAAGGACCGCAGGTGGACCGCCCAGTTCGAGCACACTCTCGTGGTCACCGAGGATGGGCACGAGATCCTGACCCTGCCGTGACGCTCACCGAGCACCACGCGGACGTCTCGGGCGGCTGGCTGCGCGCGGCGACCTTCGGTGCGATGGACGGCCTGGTCACCAACATCGCCCTGATCGCCGGCGTCGGCGGGGGCGGCGGCAGCCGGCACACCCTGATCCTGACCGGCGTGGCAGGCCTGGTCGCCGGGGCGATCTCCATGGGCCTCGGCGAATACACCAGCGTGCGCACCCAGAACGACCAGGTCGGCGCCGAACTGCACAAGGAGCTGCGCGAACTGCGGCTCAACCCGGAGGGCGAGGCCGACGAACTGGTCGCGATGTGGACCGCCCGCGGGCTGCCCGGCCCGCTCGCCCGGCAGGTGGCCGACGTGCTCAAGGCCAACCCGGAGCAGGCGCTGCGGGTGCACGCCCAGGAGGAGCTCGGCGTCGTCCCGGACGAACTGCCGAGCCCGTGGACGGCGGCGCTGTCGTCGTTCGTGTGCTTCGCGGCCGGGGCGGTCGTGCCGCTGCTGACCTACCTGCTGGGCTTCGACAGCCTGCTCGCGGCGCTCGTCGTCGGCGGTGCCGGGCTGTTCGCGGCCGGTGCGCTCATCGCCCGCTTCACCGGGCGCCCGTGGTGGCGCAGCGGGCTGTGGCAGCTCCTGCTCGGCGCCGCGGCGGCGGGCGCCACCTACGTCGTCGGCGCGCTGATCGGCGTCGGCGTCTCCTGACCCCCGGCCGGCGGTGACCTCAGTCGAAGAAGGCGCCCAGCGGGCCGTCGACCGGGCGGCCCCGGGCGGTGAGCTCGTCGGCCTGCGACTTGAGCACCGAGCCCAGCTCGGTCATGTCCGCCCCGGCCAGGCCGGTGCGCTTCACGGCGTCGGCCCGGTTGCGGAAGTACGTGCGGCTGAGCAGCCCGGTCACCATCGCGGCGTGCAGCCTGGCCTCGGCGAGCAGGACGAGCGCCGCATCGGTCTCGTACCACTCGGCCAGCCGGACCGCGCGGGCGTGCGCCGCCGAGGCCACGCACCAGTTGCGCCGGGCCAGCCCGCTGAACTCGCCCGGCCGGGTCTCGGCGAGCTTGCCCAGGTGGGCGTCGCGCTGGCCGGCGAACCAGCCGCCGGGGTCGAACAGGTCGCGGCTGCTCAGGTAGCGGTCGGCCTCCAGCGGCCAGCGCGGGGTCAGCTCCCGGGCCCGGCGCAGGCCGTCGTCGGCGGTGCCGACGCTGAGGTCGACCAGGATGCCGTCGACCCGGCGCAGGGTGGCGCGGGGTCCGGCACCCGGGCGGTACGTGACGACGTGCAGGTTGAGATCGCTGCTGTCGGTGTCGTCGCCATGTGCCAGCGAGCCGTGCACGCCGATCGCGCGCACCTCGGCCGACCAGCGCCGCAGGATCACGTCGCGCAGCCGGACGGACAGGTGCCAGCGAGGATTGGCCAGGTCGTACTCGTCCTGCGACACAGCGTCAGTGTCGGGCATGGACTCCGACCCGGGAAGAGGCTTCAGTCCGGTCAAGGGTGGTGGTGGGTGGTCGGATGGGTGTCAGGCGCGCCCGGGCCAGGCCATTGTCGTCGGCGTCACCTCGCCGAGCCGGCGCCAGCGGGTCGCCCGCACCGCCGCGTCGGTCAGCGCGTTCAGCCCGGTGGCCCGGTCCGCCCCTGTGGTCGCCGGCAGGACCGCGCGCCAGGCCTGCGCGACCCCGTCCTCGACGTGGATGGCCAGCTTCAGCGCGCTCGCCCGGTCGGTCACCTCGAACGGCAGCGCGTAGCCCGCCGGCGCCGGCGCGGTGCTCGCCTTGAGCGCGGACAACCGGCTGACCAGCACGTCCCGGCGAGCGCGGTGGGCGGCCTCGGCGGCGCGGGCCTCGCTGCGGCTACCGCCGCCGGTCAGCTTCACCCCGAGCACCCCGTACGCGTAGATCGCCGCCTCCTCCGCGGCCAGCGCGGCCGCGAGCTGCGCGCTCACGCCGTCACCGCTCTCGGCGCGGCGTTCGTCGCCGGCCTGCTCAACGGAGGGCCTCCGCGTGGGCGGCGCGGGCCGCGGCGATCGATCCGGTCAGCCCGGCCCGCTCGGCCGGCGCTGCTCGGCAGGCCGCCGCCGCCGTCTGCTGCGCCGCCTGCTCCGCCTTGCGCAGCGTCGCCACCGACACGGCCGCGTCGCCGCTCGGCGCGCTGGAGGCGGGCGCGCCGGACGGGACCGTCTTGCCGATCACCCGGGACAGCTCGGCCACGTGCGTCCGGTGGTCGTCGGCGAGCGGGGTCAGCCGCTTGGCCAGGCCGGGCTCGGCCAGCACGGCCCGGTCATATGCCGCCGCCAGCGCCACGGCCTCGTCGAGCACGGGCTGCAGGGCGTCGGGTGGTGGCGGTGGCCCGGGCTCGCTGTCGAAGAGCCCGCAGCCCGCCAGTGCCGTCGCGCTCAGCGTCCCACCGGCGGCCACGCCGATCAGGTGGCGTCTTTTCACGCCGTAAGTCAACACTATCCGGGCCAGATCTGCCCCGCCGCGCATGCCTGCCTGCACCTCCGCCCGGCCCGGGCGACCGCCCCGCCCGAACGACCGATGGACCGGCCGGCGCCGGCCCTGAAGTCCGCCGGCGACGCGGAACCCCGGACCCCGTCCGGCGCTGGCAAGATCGACAGGGTGGACCCGTTCCCGGCCGGGCGTCGCTGACCTGCACCTGGCTGGGAATCGGAGCGGCGGCGGCCGGCCCACGCCGCCGGCGCGTTACGCTCTGCACCAGCCGCCGGGGATTTTCAGCCCCGGTGGCATGCCGGTGTTGCCGGCGACCGGCGCGCAGAGCACCTGCTACGCGCCGCATTCGAGCAGAAGGGTTGGGCCCGATGACGCAGCGTGGTCGCGGCGGCGCCCGCCCGGCGAACCGCCGCTCCGGCGGGGGCCGGAGCCCGCAGGCCGCAGAAGAGACGCGTCAGCCCACCGCTCCGCGCATCGACCTGGTGGCCGCCAAGTCCCGAGTGCGCGCGGTGATCGAGCCGGTCGTGGTCGCCGCGGGTTTCGACCTGGAGGACGTGCACCTGTCCCGAGCGGGCCGGCGGCACGTGCTCCGGGTGCTGGTCGACGCCGACGGGGGCATCAGCCTCGACGACGTCGCCGTCGTCTCCCGGGAGATCTCGCAGGCCCTCGACGCGGCCGAGGAGGCGCAGGGCGAGGTGCTGGCGGGTGAATATCAGCTTGAGGTCGGGTCGCCCGGCGTGGACCGGCCGCTGACCCTGCCCCGGCACTGGCGGCGCAACGTCAGCCGGCTGGTCGCCGTCACCGTCGCGGGCCGGTCGCTGACCGGCCGGGTCACGGCGGCGGACGAGACCGGCATCGAGTTCGACGTGGACGGCAAGAGCAGTCGGCTTCCCTACGCTGAGCTGGGACCGGGCAAGGTCCAGATCGAGTTCAAGCGGCTGGATGAGGCCGTCTTCCCCGATGAGCCCGACGAGGGCGACCCGGATGACGACGATGAAGAAGATGAAGACGACGAGGATGGGGAGGGCGAGGACAAATGAACATCGACCTCGCGGCGCTGCGCGCCCTGGAGCGCGAGCGGGAGATCCCGTTCGACACGATCCTCGCGGCGATCGAGACGGCGCTGCTGACCGCGTACCGGCACACGGACGGGGCCGAGGGGCACGCCCGGGTGGACATCGACCGCAAGAACGGCGCGGCCCAGGTCTTCGCCCAGGAGCTCGACGCCGACGGGCGGGTCGTCCGGGAATGGGACGACACCCCGCACGACTTCGGCCGGATCGCGGCGATGACCGCCAAGCAGGTCATCCTGCAGCGGCTGCGCGAGGCCACCGACGAGGTGCACTTCGGCGAGTATGCGGGCCGCGACGGTGACCTGGTCACCGGCATCGTGCAGGCCGACGCGGCGCGCGCCGAGAAGGGCATCGTGATCGTCGACCTGGGCAAGCTGGAGGCGGTCCTGCCGCAGTCCGAGCAGGTGCCGGGGGAGACGTACGACCACGGGTCCCGGATCCGCTGCGTCGTGGTGCACGTGGCCAAGGGCTTCCGCGGTCCGCAGATCACCCTGTCGCGCACCCACCCGGCGCTGGTGAAGAAGCTGTTCGCGCTCGAGGTGCCGGAGATCGCCGACGGCACGGTGGAGATCGCCGCCATCGCCCGTGAGGCGGGTCACCGTTCCAAGATCGCGGTGCACTCGCGGGTGGCCGGGGTCAACGCCAAGGGTGCCTGCATCGGCCCGATGGGCCAGCGGGTCCGGGCCGTCATGAGCGAGTTGCACGGCGAGAAGATCGACATCATCGACTACTCGGACGACCCGGCGAGGTTCGTCGGCAACGCGCTCTCCCCGGCCAAGGCCCTGCGGGTGGACGTGGTCGACCTGGCCACCAGGACGGCCCGGGTCACCGTGCCGGACTTCCAGCTCTCGCTGGCGATCGGCCGCGAGGGGCAGAACGCGCGGCTCGCCGCCCGGCTGACCGGCTGGCGCATCGACATCCGTCCGGACAACGAGCAGCCGGATCCGGCCTCTGAGCGCGATGCCGCCGAGACCGGAAGCTGACCGGATACGCGAGCACGAGGCACGCGGGGTAGACTTTCGGGTGGCCGGTCCGACACGCACCTGTGTTGGGTGTCGCTCACGCGTGCCGGCCTCCGATTTACTGCGGTTCGTCGCGGTCGAAGCGGGAGGTCAACTCCGGCTTCAGCCCGATCCGGGCCGCCGGCTGCCGGGCCGGGGTGCACATGTGCATCCTGATCCGGCTTGCTTCGCGCAGGCGGAGCGGCGTCGCGCCTTCGGGCGTGCGCTGCGACTCACCGGTGTTGCTGACACCGGCTTGCTTGCCGAGCACATCCGCGCGATCTCCGTGCCGCGTGGAACAACCGATGATGGAGCGGTAGATGCCCCATCCATGTCCAGCAAGGTAGGACGACCCAGATGAGCACACGATGAAGTCCCTGAAATGACCAGGCTTCTAGTGCACGAGTGAGGTCGGCGGGCGCTGCTCGTACGACCTCGAGATGAGGAGTGCAGTGCCAGGCAAGGCCCGCGTTCACGAGCTCGCCAAAGAGCTCGGGGTCGACAGCAAGACCGTTCTCGCCAAGCTCAAAGAGATGGGCGAGTTCGTCAAATCCGCGTCCAGCACGGTCGAGGCCCCGGTGGCCCGGCGACTTCGTGGTGCCCTCGACGCCCCGGGCGGTGCTGCTCCGGCGGCGCCCGCGCCCGCCGCGTCGAACGCCCCGAGCGCGCCCAGCGCCCCCCGGGTCAACCCATCGGCCATGCGGCCACAGCCACCGCGCCGGCCCGCCGCGCCGACCGTGGGAGCGCCTGCCGGCGCACCCACGTCCTCGGCGCCGTCGCCCGGCTCGATGGTCCGGCCCAAGCCGCCGGTTCCCGGCCGTCCGGGCCCAGTGCCCGGTCCGGTCGCCAAGCCGGCGAGTGCCCACGACATCGAGGTGGCGGCCGCCGAGGCACGCGCCTCGGCGCTGAAGGCCGAGCAGGAGGCCTCCGTCAAGGCGGCCCAGGCGGCCCGCACCCGGGACGCCGAGCGCCGGGCGCAGCAGCCTCCGGCCGACGGCACCACCCGGCCGCGGCCCCCGGGCCCCGGCACGGTGCCGCCGCGTCCCGGCTCACCCGCCGCAACGCGTCCCGGAGCCCCGGGCGCGCCCTCTACCGGCCGTCCCGGCCCGGGCGGCTCGCCGCGCCCGGCGCCCCGCGGTCCCGGTAACAACCCGTTCGGCGTCTCCGGCGGCGGCCAGCGGCCGAACCCGTCGGCGATGCCCCGGCCCAACCAGCCGGGCATGCCCCCGCGGCCGAGCCCTGCCTCGATGCCGCCGCGGCCCAGCCCCGCGTCCATGCCCGCGCAGCGCCCCGCCGGTCCCGGCGGCGGTCGCGGCGGTCCCGGCGGCGGCGCTGGTCGCCCCGGTGGCGGCGGCGCTGGTCGTCCCGGCGGTCCCGGTGGCGGCGCGGGTGGCGGTTTCCGTCCCGGCGGCGGTGCCGGTGCCGGTGGTGGCGGTTACCGCGGTGGCGGTGCCGGTGCCGGCGGTGGCGGTGGCTACCGCGGTGGTCCCGGTGGCGGCGGCGGTGCTGGTGCCGGTGGCGGTTTCCGCCCCGGTGGCGGCGGTCCCGTCGGCGGTGCCCCCGGTCGTCCGGGTGGTGGCGGTCGCGGTCGTGGCGGCGGTGCCGCGGGTGCCTTCGGGCGTCCCGGTGGCCGGCCCACGCGTGGCCGCAAGTCGAAGAAGCAGCGGCGTCAGGAGTTCGACAACCTGTCGGCTCCGCAGATGTCGTCGGGTGCGCCCCGCGGCTCGGGCCAGGAGGTCCGGCTGTCGCGTGGTGCGTCGCTCTCCGACTTCGCCGACAAGATCAACGCCAACCCCGGCTCGCTGGTCCAGGAGATGTTCAACCTGGGCGAGATGGTGACGGCGACGCAGTCGTGCTCCGACGAGACGCTGCTGCTGCTCGGCGAGCACCTCGGCTTCGACGTGCAGATCGTCAGCCCCGAGGACGAGGATCGCGAGCTGCTGTCGCGGTTCAACATCGACCTCGACGCCGAGATCGCCGAGGACAGGCTCGTCACCCGGCCGCCGGTCGTGACCGTCATGGGTCACGTCGACCACGGTAAGACGAAGCTGCTGGACGCGATCCGCAAGACCAACGTGGTCGCCGGCGAGGCGGGTGGCATCACCCAGCACATCGGCGCCTACCAGGTCGTCGTCCCGCACCAGGGCGAAGAGCGCGCGATCACCTTCATCGACACTCCGGGCCACGAGGCGTTCACCGCCATGCGTGCCCGTGGTGCCCAGGTGACGGACATCGTGATCCTCGTGGTCGCGGCCGACGACGGCGTCATGCCGCAGACGGTCGAGGCGTTGAACCACGCCAAGGCGGCAGAAG
>NZ_QHHV01000008.1:0-58462 GCF_003947245.1 Actinoplanes sp. ATCC 53533
GTGCCGCCGCGCACGTAGGAGACGTTCTTACTTTCGGTTGCCTCGGCCGCGTACTGGTTGACTTCCTTGTTGTACCAGAACGAGGTGGTTTCGCCGTGTGTGTCGATGGCGTAGTCGAGGTTCCACCGCCAGGCCTGGGTCTCGCGCGAGTCGGAGAACGTCGTGGCGTGTCCGGGCTCGCCGGCGTGGTTGCCGTAGACGGGCACGGTCCACGCCGAGTTGGTCTCGGAAGTCTCACCCGGCAACTTGTTACGACCGAAGAAGTACTGGGTGCCGTCGGTCGTGGTGACCTTCCAGTGCTCACCGTCCTGGTCGCCGTTGTCGGCACCGGTCAGCCGCACGATCTTCGAGCCGTCCTCAGTGCGGGAGTGCCATCCCTTCCCACTCTCATAGACCAGCTCGGTGCTGTTGCCGGCCAACGACAGTGTCGCGTTGTTCGAGCGCCAGCACAGGTCGCCGGTGGAGGTGGGGTTGTTGTCATCGCCGGCCTTGTCCTCGGAGCAGGACACGTACCGGCGCTCGATGAATCCCGGCGCGTATTCGAAGCCCTCGCCGACCCAGGAGGGCTGGCTGTTGGTCGCCGACGAGCGACCGTCGACGCTGGAAGACGAGTAGGACAGGGAAACGCCCGGCGACTTACCACCGATCGACGGGACCGTACGCATCGGATACGACCAGGTGAACGATCCCGTCGAACCGCCGGCCGACCAGCTCGATGTCGCCGACAGCGGCGTCGCGGTGAAGTCACCCGAGGGACCCGACGGTGCGGCAGCCAACGCCACCAAGGTGCTCGCCGCCGCGACGGAACCCGCCGCGCTCGCCGTGCCGGAGGCCGACTGTTTCTGGGGGGCGGTTGACACGGTGAGGTCCGCGGTGACTGTTGTGGTCGCGCCGTCATTGCGCGAGGGCAGCAGTGCGGCGGAGCAGCCCGGTTTGTCGGGGGTGGTCAGGGCGCACTCGGGAAGCCGCCAGAGCCGGAGCCTGGATGCCCAGTCGCCGCCGTAGGCGTGCCGGAACTTCGCGTAGTTCATCGCGAACGATGCTGTGCCAGTGGACTGCGCCGACACCTTCGCGACGACGCCGGCCCGCCAGCGTTGGGGCAACGCCGCACGGTCGAGCACCGTCGCGCTGATCTGCGACGGTGTTGCCGCGGCTGCGGCAGTCTTACGGTTGGCGCCCACAGCCGAAGAGTTGATCTTCGTGCCTGCGGCGGGCCACTGCGGTGCCGGAAGGTTAGCTGCCGGACGGGGTGCGGGTTTCCAACCGATGCCGGTGACCTCACCGCCGTGCTTGTCGAGCTTCTCGACCTGGGCGGTGAGATGCCCGGGCTTGACGGGCTCGGCCTGCGCCGGCGTGGCGGCCAGCGTCGAGGCGACCAGGGCACCGGTCACGACACCGGCACAGAGCAGGCGCGGCCGGACGGCGCGGGCGATCCGGCCGATCACGTAGGGACGGCGAGGGGTACGGCTCATGACGGGCTCTCCTGAACAGGCGCGAGTCGCGGCAAGGTACGGGGCGATGAGCGTGAACCGCTATGACTCGTCCTCGGTCGGCGATTCCGTGATCTTTCTGACCTGAGCGGCGTTCATCGCGCCCTGGTAGACGTGAACGTCGTCGATACCGCCGAACCAGTTCTCGGTCCAGGCGCCCGCGGCATTGTCCGGGGTGTACCAGCCGCCACCGACAGCCAGCGGTCCGGCAGCGTTCCACAGCGCGCCGACGGGTTTGATCGCCGGCTTTTCCTGGCCGCTGACATAAAGCGTCATCGTGCCGGCGCCCGCGTCATAGACCAGTGTCAGCTGAGTCCATAAGCCTTCGTCGGCATCGGTCAGCGGCTTGGCTGCGGTGATCCGGGTGTATGTCTCACCGAGATTCTGATCGGACGACGGCACCATCGCCTCGAAGTAGTGAGCAGTCACCCCGTTGACCGTGGATGGTCGCGTGCCCAGGTAGAACGCCGACTGTTTGCCGCCCTTCGGGGCGATGGCCGTCATCGTCGCCGCCGTCGAGTCCACGTATACACGTGCCGAGACGGTGAACGACTGATCGGTGCGAAGCACAGGGACGTCCTGCCACTGCGCCGGCTCGCCCTCCAACGCGGTGTTGCGTTGTGATAAGCCGTACTCGCGGGTTGTGATGCCGTAGCCGGGCTCGCCCGGCATGACCCAGTCCAGCTGCTCGTTGTCGAAGATGGCGAAGCCGCCACCGTCAGGGATATCCGTGCCCTGGGTCAGTCGCAGCGTACGGTGCCATGCGGCACCGTCAGGCGCGTCACAACCGTCCGGGTTGGCAGGGTCAGCACAAGCACTCGCGTTCTGGAAGTCCCACAGCCCCACGTTGATCGGGGTGAGGATGCCGGGCTCGTCGACCATGTTCGAGCTGGGCAGGGCCGGCTTTCCGGTGAAATCCTCGTCGACCAGCATCCGGTCGAAAACCTGCACGTCGGCGACGTGACCGTACAGCTTGTCGCTCGACACCCCGGCACTCTTGCGCTCGCCGACACGTAGCGGTCCGACCGCTTTCCACGCCGCGGGAGCCGCGACCTCGGGGACGTTGACGCCGTTGATCCACAAACGCATCTTCTTCTCGGTGGCGTCATAGCCTCCGGCGACGTGGGTCCATCGACCCGCCACCGCCGCGTTGACCGCGCAGACCGTCGACATCGCCGCCGGGGTGCTACCGGCCGCGCTCAGCATGCCGAAACAGAACGACTTGTCGGGGGTGCCGTCACCGCTTCGGTCGTCGCTGCGGAACTGCAGCACGAAGCTGGCGTCATCGCCGTCGTCCTGCGACGCGATGGTCTGCGAAACGGTCGTCTGACCCACCCGTACCCAAGCGGCCACGGCGTAGGTTCCGGTGGTGTCGACCACCGGCCCGGTGGTGGCAAGAGCGCCGACACCGCTGAAGGTGGCCGCTTCCCCACCGACGAGGCGCTGCCCGTCAGTCCAGCCGACACCGGCGCCTGCCAGCGGCGTCCTACCCACCGACTCGGACCGGTCCGCCAGAGCCGCATCGACGCCCCTGCTCGGGTCGGTCTCCAGACCCCAGTGCGCCACCGGAGACGCCGGCGAGTCCACAGAGATCGGGATCGAGCCGTCCCCCACGTTGTTCGTGCTGTCGACCGCCTGCAGTTCCAGGTTGCTCTGGCCGTACTTCAGCACCGTCAATTCGACCGTGGCCGCCTTCACCAGCTTGCCGCTGTCGTTGGTCCAGGAGGCCGCAGCTACCTCTCTACCCGCGCCGTTCCAGCCGTAGCGGAACTTCACCACGTCGAGCGCCGTGGACGTGATCCGATAGGTGCCCGGCTTACCCGGCCCTTCCGGCTTGACCAGTTCCTCGCCGATAACCGGCGGATCGGAGGTGTCCACCCGGAAGTAACACCAGTCCGACCAAGCACCGATGAGCCCGTACGGAGCAGGGTCCGTGGCCCTGACACGGAAGGCGTACGTGTTGTCCGTGACAGCCCCCGCGACCCGCGCGCTGAAGTCCAGTGCATGCGCGGGCGTGGACGTGACGCCCGGCGCCGTCATCGGCGACATCGTGGCGCCGGTGACCTTGGACCACTCCCAGGTGCTCTTCAGCGCCTGGCTCCGATCGGAGTCAGTCATGAACGCCCCGAAGTACGGGTTGGTGATGCCGATCCCGATGGCCGTCGTGCCGGCCTTGCAGGCGACCTTGTTGACCTGCAACTGGGTCGGCTTGGCTGGCCGGGCGTCGACGTCAGCGATCAGCTTCGCCTTAAGGGGAAAGAACTTCTTCCACCTATCCTTGGCGTTCTCATATCCCAGCGTCGCGTTGCCGGCGCTGAACGCGACAGTCCCCGTGGCCGCACCGTTGTGGGTGATGCCGTTCAGCCAGCTGGTCACCCCCGCACCGTCGAAGTCAATCGTCATGTCCAGCTGCGGCGAATCCGAACAACCCGACCCCTCATTGGCATGTGAGTCCTCCGCCCCCAAGTGCTTCAGGAACGGTTTCGACGACTTCCACGCCGTACGCGGCGTGCCGGAGATCGGGTTCGCGCTGAAGATGCTGGTCCAGGTGTTCGTGCACGACCACGAGTGGTCCAACACCATCTTCACCTTCGCCGACTCCACGTGCTTGTCCTTGATCGCCGCAGTGGAGAACTCGAAGTACGACCGGTAGATCCGCCCGTCCGGATCCATGCCCACCCGGGCACGCGACACATCGGAGTTGTTCGTGTTGTTGTTCGTCGAGTAAGCCCAGCGCTTCTTCCCGACGCTCCAGTCCGGGTCGATGAACAGCGGGAACGTCGCCGCCCCGGCCAACATCGCCGCATCCGGCTTGAGTACGAGATCCCCGGCCGCGGTCACCTCGGTCTGCACTACAGCCGTCCGCGCCGTGTCCGCGGCCGCCACCGCTGTCGATGGGTCATCTGCGGCACCCGCGACCGCGGCGGCGGTCTTCGCGGAGCTCTTCGCCGCCGTTGTACGATCCCGCGAATCCCACATACCCGGCGCAGGAGCAGACGCCACCAACTCCCGGCCCGCGACGGCCTGCAACGAACCGTCACGCAGCCGCGACACCCTCGCGTCACCGCCGACGTCAAAGGTAACGGCCCGCAGCTCCGGATTCGCGGCGGCGGCAGCCGACTTGATCGCCAGCACATGGGAGAAGCCGATCTCCGTCGGACGCACGACCAGATCCACGCCCGGCAACACCTCCGCATAGGTCGCCGTGGCGCCGGAGAGCGTCGGCGCGGGCAGGTCTCCACCCGACCAGCTCAGCGTCAACGTCTTCTTGTCCTCCACCAGGGTCACCAGCGGGCCCTTACCACCGGACGAGAAACGCACGTCCGCAGCCGATGCCTTCGGCGTTACCGCCCCACCCTCGGTGCGCTGCAGAGTCAGATCCACATCAGCCCACTCACCACTGGCACGCCGCACCCGCTGCGGCAGCACCGCCGACTCGTAGGTCAGGCGCCCATCGGGCTCGGCGAAGAACTGGGAGCGCTCCGTGCGCTCGGACATGACCTCGACCCTGGTACCGGACTCCTGCGCCAAACGCAGGGCCGACTTCTCGTCCTGCGCGGTCACCGCGGCCGGCAACCGAAGCGGCGCAGCAGCGGCGGGCACGGCCGAGGCAGCCGCCGGCACCACACCGACGATGACCGATGCCAGCAGCAACGGCGCAGCCGCCCAGGTTGTTGAACGTTGAAGAGTCTTCGAGCGGACACGACCCCACGCAGCGACGCTCACCATGAATTTCCCCCGTGTATGTGAAGCGGCGACCGAACTGTAGAGGCATCGACAAAGCCCTGTAAAACAAGATCACAAACCGCAACCACAAAACGGACGCCATGGCACACGTGCGACGAAGTGATCACACAACGTAACTGGGGTCGCGACACGCACGCGTTCACCCGAAGTCATGGGTGACCCGGGGACCGAGTCACAGCGGCTGAGCAGGTAGCGTCTCGCCGGCGAACCCGGATGGCGGCCCCCGCTCATCCCCCTACCTTGGAGGCGGCGCTTGACCCCGGAAGAATCCGCATACGACGTCGGCTACGCAACCGGAACGCTGCTCATCCGTGGACTGTGCTGCCTACTCGTCGTCGGCGGCGCCGCGTACCTGATCTACCTGCTGATCCGAAGCAGCAGAATTCGCCGCCGTCAGGCCCCACCGCCCTACGGCTACCCACCACAGAACCACTACCAGCAACAGCCCCCATACCCACCCCAGGCCCAGTACCCGCCGCCGCCCACCCAACAACCGCCGCCGTACTCGCCGCCGCCCGCACCGCAGGACCCGTTCAATCAACCACCAGATCCGGGTCCTCGCCCCGGAAGCTGAGGCGCCGAGTTCAGCCCTGGACACGACCGACATGACGAACTGATCTTCCCCTGCAGCGTGGAGGCCAGACCTAAATGGATAGATGGTTATGGCTGAAACAAGACGTCGGTTCGACCCCGAGTTCAAGGTCGGGGCGGTCCGCATCGTGCAGGAGACGAACAAGCCCGTCGCGCAGGTGGCCCGGGATCTCGGGATCAACGAGGGCACCCTGGCGAACTGGGTAAACAAGGACATCGAGCAGCGGCTGCCGTCCAACGGCGGCGTG
The DNA here is from genome assembly GCF_003947245.1 of Actinoplanes sp. ATCC 53533. NCBI lineage: Bacteria > Bacillati > Actinomycetota > Actinomycetes > Micromonosporales > Micromonosporaceae > Actinoplanes > Actinoplanes sp. ATCC 53533. The sequence continues at coordinate 6,077 of NZ_QHHV01000008.1, forward strand.
TCGGAGTCCGAACCGGCCGAGCTGCTGCGGCTACGGCGTGAGAACGCCGAGCTGGCAATGGAGCGCGATGTCCTCAAGCGTTCCGTGGTCCTGTGAGTGAAGAAGGCGATGAAGTAGCTGTAGCCGCCTTCATCAGTTCCCAGGGGACCGAGCACGGTGTGCCGCACGCGGCGACCTGCCGCGCGCTCGGATTGTCCGAGTCCTGGTACCACAAGTGGCATGACCGTAAGCCGACCGCTCGTCAGCAGCGAGCTCCGCTGATCCAGATTACAGTCCGAGGGGTGTCCAGACGTCGGGTCGGTCGCGGTTGCCCCGGCGGAGATCGTGGACGGCGTCGTGCAAGGCGAAGGCGGCCGGTGCGACGTCCAGCCGACCGCCCTGGACCAGCCGGCGGTAGACGTCGGCCGCGACCTATGGGGCGCGTCGGTCGCCGATTGACCATAGGGTGACGATGACGTGCCGATAGCCGGTGTAGTGCAGTGCCGCCAGCGTGATCGCCTCGTCGGGCAACTCGCTGCCGCTCACTCGCGGCTGCGCTGCTTGGGCGCAGCCAGCCCTAACGAGCTACTGATATCACTGCCGCTCGATCCCTCGGGCGTGGCAAACCACCAAATGGTCGCGGCCTCGTGGTCGCGAGGTAACGCGTCCATCCTGTACGTTCAAGGTTCGACTAGATCTCCATCACCATGCGTCGGCGTCGGGGCGATTTACTCATCGCGAACAAGGGGATTGAATCCACGACCTCCTATTAGCGAACCTCTGTCGAGGCTTGCCATCGGTTGTCAACCCTTGACCCCCTCTTACCGACCGTCACGCTCCAGGGCTTGTCATCAATCGTCGGCATCTCGCACTGAGCTGCACAAACGTCCCAGGGCTGCGGTAATCACTTGTCACTGATGGTTATCACTTGGCAGGGGATTTCGGGGGGTAAACGGGGGCGTTGGCCCGGTCCGTGGTGTGGTGCCCCCGCGTCACGCGAGGGCGGGACGCTGGCGCAGGCATGGCGCCCCGTGCGAACCGATGTTCGACCGTGCGCATGCCCAACGCGGCAGGTTGGTGCCCCGCCTGCCCCATCGGTAGGGCACCCCGGCTATTTTGCGTAGCGTTCCGTTGCGCGCCCGCAGGATCCGCGATGCCACCTCGACGGTCTGTGCGCCCGCAGAGGATGAGACCCCGGTCCGGATCGAATCGATGGCCTCCCGTTGGACCGGCCGCTGGCAGCCCCATGAGCGGGGGTGACGGCCTCTGACATAAGACTCAGCACGCGGGTCCGGCCGCCGCCGGAGAAAGCGAAGGATTCGTTGCGTCACATCTAAGCCTCGATGTACGTGACTGTCGTCCGTACTGTGGGACCGTGCCTGCAGCGCGCCAACCGTTCCACAACAGTTCGTCCCCCGGCCGCCGTTCCCGGGGCGACGTCCGCTGTGGAGACAAAAGCCTTGCGGCGAATACGCAGGCCCTGTACCTGCCGACAAATACGTCCGTGCTGGTCAGGGGGTGTTTCGGCAGGCAAGGACGATCTTGGTTCGTCGGGTTTCAGTGTCCTGGTGGGCCTCGCCGTCGGTGGCTACGCGATGATGCCGTCTCATGCTGCTGCGACTGGCGTACCTGGGTATCACCAACGCGTTCGCGCTGCTGCGGCTACTGCCGGGCAGTGACCGGGACAAGGACGCGGAGATCCTTACCCTGCGGCACCAGCTCGCGGTGCTGCACCGCCAGCTCGGCGGGCAGCGGGTCCGGTTCGAGCCGGCCGATCGGGCCTGGCTGGCCGCGCTGCTCAGCACGCTGCCCAGACCCAGCTTGTACCGCCTGCGGCTGTTGGTGCGGCCCGACACTGTGCTGCGCTGGCATCGTGACCTCCATGCCCGCCGCCACGCGACGGCGTCGCGTCCCCGCCGGCGGGGACGGCCACGCACCGTACGTTCGATCCGCGTGCTGGTGCTGCGCCTGGTCCGGGAGAACCCGTCCTGGGGTACCGGCGGGTACATGGGGAACTGCTCACCCTCGGGGTGAAAGTCGCCGCGTCCACGGTCTGGGAGATCCTGCGTGAGGCCGGGATCGATCCGGCCCCGGACCGCGCGGCTACCACGTGGGCGCGGTTCCTGCGTTCGCAGGCCGAGGCGCTGCTGGCTGCGGACTTCTTCGAGACGATCACGCTGACTGGCACCCGGATGTACGTCTTGGCGGTCGTCGAGCATGCCAGCCGCCACGTCCGCATCCTCGGCGCGACCGGGCACCCGAGCGCGGCCTGGGTGAGTCAGACCGCTCGTAACCTGGTGATGGACCTGGAGGACGCGGGATGCCGGGTGAAGTACCTGATCCGGGATCGGGACGGCAAGTATCCGGCTCTGTTCGATGCGGTCCTTGCCGACGCCGGCATCAACGTTGTGCTCAGCGGTGTCCGGATGCCCCGGATGAACGCGATGATGGAACGCTGGGTGCGGACCTGCCGCCGCGAGCTGCTCGACCGTACTTTGATCTTCAACCAGCGGCACCTGCTGCACGCGCTGCGCGAGTACGAGGTCTTCTACAACGGGCACCGCCCGCATCAGGGCATCGCCAACGCCCGCCCACTCGCACCGTTACCCGAACCGATGACCGACCCGGATCGGCTCGCCCACCTGAACATCCACCGACGTGACCGCCTCGGCGGCATCCTTCACGAGTACGAGCATGCCGCCTGACCTGCCCGGATGGCATTTCCGGCAGGTACAGGCCTGCAGAAACGCTGGGAGGACACCGGCAAACGGTGACCACCTTGGCGACATAGTGGCGCTCACGCAGGGAGCAGACAAATCGTGTTTTGGGAGAGGTCACCAACTGACCGGGGTCGCTGCTCCCCGTTCGCTCCCAAAATCATGACAAAACACCCGTCGCAGATGATCTCTACGACGGGTGTTTTGGCAGCTAAAAGGCTATGTGGGCGATACTGGGATCGAACCAGTGACCTCTCCGGTGTGAACGGAGCGCTCTCCCGCTGAGCTAATCGCCCTCAACGGAGTCAGACTCTACCGGACCCTCGCCCGCGCACGCGAGCCAGGGTCCCAGCGAGTCAGGCGCCGGTGACGAAGTTCCAGATCACCGATGCCAGGTCGACGCCCATGGTCAGCTTGACCGAGAGCCAGACCACCCCGGAGATGAAGATGAAGCCGGCCGTGCCGATCAGGGCGCGCATCGGCAGCGACTGCCGTAGCACCCAGTGCGTCCAGGACTGGACGTGTTTCTTGGTGAAGTGCAGCAACCTGCGCGCCCAGTGGAACTCGACCGCCCAGATCGCCAGGCCCAGGATCACGATCGCCCAGCCGGGGCCGGGGAACGGGATCAGCACGATGCCGACCGCCACCACGATGGCTCCCAGCACGCCGATGCCGACCTTCAGCGCCAGGCGCCCGGTCGGGTTGGCGCGGATCCGGTCCAGCACGCCCAGAGGTGAGTGATCCTCGGGTGGTGTTTCGGTCAGGGGTTCCGATTGGGACATCTCGTTCACTTTCGCGGCAAAGATCGCGGGCTCCCGGTCATTTCATCCCCTAGTGTTCCCCGTCCCCGTCACTACCCGGGAGGAATGGACGTTACCGGAGTGAGTCAACTGCTGGACCACCCGACGCCGGGCGGAACCGAGTACATGGGCAGAACAGGACAAGATACCGTTTAACGGCTCGTTCGGAGAGCTTATCGGAACCGCCTTCCCACTACTGGGTGAGATCAGCGTATGGCGGAGCGTAATGACAGGGATCACCTGAGTATGGGAAACGCGGGGTTCACCAGCCTCGCAGCGGTGCCGGGGGGAGTTCGTCCATGAGTACCATTCGTCCAACGACCGTCGAGGTCGAAACCTCGCTGCGGCTCGTAGCGCCAGATGCCACGGCTCTGCCCGTGCGCGCCAGTCTGCGGTACGACCCAGCCGACCCGTACGCGGTCCACGTGTTGTTCCACGCAGAATCAGCCGGTGGGGAAGCCGTTAGCTGGTCCTTCGCGCGGGAACTGCTCGTGACCGGGCTCGATGAGCCCGCGGGCATCGGGGACGTCCGGGTGTGGCCGTGGGCCACGCCGCGGGGCGACTTCGTCGCCCTCGCGCTGTCGTCGCCAGACGGCAACGCGCTGTTCGAAGTGCCGCGCAGCGTCCTGGTTCGGTTCCTGCGGCGCACCTACGTGGTGGTGCCGCGGGGCCGCGAGTCCGAGCACCTGGACGTGGACGCGGCGGTGAACCGGCTGCTGGCCGGTCGATAGCGACAGGGAATTACCGGGGCGACCCGCGCGGACACTGCCGGTCCGCGCGGGTCGCTTTTTTACTACCGGCGGACGAGAAACGGACAGAGGCCAGGTTAAAGCGGATTCCGGGGCAGAAAGCGAATAGCACCATCGAACGGTCTTTATGCCAGATTTAGCCCTTGATTTCCGGCTCCCACCGCCGATCTGGCCCAGCACCCGCACTGACACGTGCATCCCAGGTCACGGCCCGATACGGTCGGCTCGATGGTCACCTCCACCGCGCGCCTGAGCCGGTCCGCACCCGCCCCGAACTGGGCCGGCGTGGGCACCTGGACGCTGTCCGAGACCGACCTGGCGACGCCGCATCCCACGCCCCGCCGGCTGCCGTACCACCTCCTGGCGCTGACCACCACCGGGCACGGCACGGTCGAGATCGACTTCGCCCCGCAGCGCTGCCGGCCCGGCACGCTGCTCTGGATCCGGCCCGGTCAGGCGGTGCGCTTCGGCATCGAGCCGGGACTGGACGCCACCCTGGTCTCCTGGGACCGGGAACTGCTCTCGGCCGCCGACGTCACCGGCGTACCGGTCGACGATCTTCCCGGGCCGAACCGCTGGCAGCTCGCCGGCGAGGATGAGGACGCGGTGATCACGGAGGTCGCCCAGCTCGGGGTCGACTGCACCCGGCACCGGTCCGGCGCGGTCGCCGCCGCGCTGCTCCGCCATCAGCTCGCCGTGCTGCTGCTGCGGATCGCCCTGCTGGGCTCCGGGGACAACCGGCGCTTCGTCTCGACGAGCGCCGAGAGCCGGACCTTCGCCCGGTTTCGCCGCGATCTGGAGGACGGCCATCCGCACAGCCGGCGGGTCGAGGACTACGCCGCCCGGCTCGGCTGCTCGGTGCGCACGCTGACCCGGGCCTGCCTCGCGGTCACCGGGCGCACCGCGAAGCAGGTCGTCGACGACCGGGTCTCGCTCGAGGCCCAGCGGCTGCTGGCCTGCACGGAGTTGTCGGTGGCCGAGATCGGCCGCCGGCTCGGCTTCGGCGAGCCGACCAACTTCGGGCGCTTCTTCCACCGCGAGGCGGGGCTGAGCCCGGGCGCCTTCCGGGCCACCGCGGCGGCCGCGATGCCGGACCAGGTGGCCGACGACGTGGCCGACATCGGCGCCAGAGTCCCGGCCCAGCGACTGAATTCTGACTAAGCGTAATGCCCGAATTCCCATAATTCCCGGGGTGCGCGAGGGGCGCGAGCTTCGACGCGGCATGATGGAGGGGTGCAGATCTCCGCGCGCGGCGACTACGCGGTACGGGCGGCGCTGAGCTTGGCCAACGCCTACCCGGCCCTGATGTCCGCCCAGGCCATCGCCCAGGACCAGACCATGCCCCGGAAGTTCCTCGAGGCAGTGCTGGCAGACCTGCGCCGCGCCGGGGTGGTCAGAGCTCAACGCGGCGCCGAAGGTGGCTACACGCTGTCACAAAGCCCCCGGGACGTGACAATCGGCCAGATTCTGCGGGCCGTCGACGGTCCACTCGCGGGTGTCCGCGGGCTGCGCCCCGAGGAGACGAAATACTCCGGCGCGGCCGAAAACCTGCCCAATCTCTGGGTCGCCGTCCGCTCCGCCGTCCGTGAGGTCGTCGACGAGGTGAGCCTCGCCGAGCTGATCAGCGGGCGCATGCCGGCCCACGTCCGCAAGCTCACCACCAGGCCCGATGCCTGGCAGCCCCGCTGAGGGTTTGCCGACATCCACTATCGGGAATCTTCCGGTCCCTGGCACTTCACGGAAGGACTCCCCCGATGGGCATCATGTACCGCAGTCGCAAGAAGTTCGGGCCGCTGATCCTGAACTTCACGCAGCGGGGATTCTCGTCCTGGTCCATCAAGATCGGACGCTGGTCCTGGAACTCGAAGGCCCGGGCGCACCGCGTGGACCTGCCCGGCCCGCTGTCGTGGAAGCAGGACAAGTCCTGACGCAGGCGGTGAACGTCAAGCCGCCGCGGCGATGACCACGTCGCCGCCCAGCCGACCGTGCTCCGGCCGCCGGGTCACCGACCCGGCGGTCAGCAGCGCCTGCAGCACCCGGGTCGCGTCCGCGGCCCGGTAGACCGTCTCGGTCAGCGCGAAGGTCCGCAGCTCGGTCACCGTCGCCTCGCCCACCTCGGCGAGATGCGCCAGCAGCTCACGGCGCAGCGGCCCCGGATGCGGGTTCAGCGAGATGTCGATGAGGTGCCGCTCGGGGTCACCGGGATCGCGGTAGCGCACCCCGGCATACTCGTCGACCGCCCACAGCACGTCCTTGAAACTCTCCAGGTTTTTGCCCGACTGCGTGGCGAACACCAGCACCTCGCCGGGCTCCTCGCCGACCGCCAGCTCCACCGCGGCGACCAGCGGGAACCCCGCGGCACGCAGCTCCGCGCGGTAGTCGTCGGCCCGGAAGCCGGCGGCCGGGACCACGATCACCGCCTCCGCGGGCTTGCCCGCGGTCAGCGCCGCGACGGTCGCGGGCAGCGGCGGCCCGCCGGCGGCCGTCGCATCCAGAAAAGCAAGCAGCGGTACGCGCCCAGCGCCGACCGCCTGCAGCGCCACCGCGAGCCGCGCATCCGTGCCGCCGGGCATGGTGTGGACAGTCAGCCCCGCCGCGGCGCCGGCCTCCTGCTGAACGGCGGCGAGCTGCGCACCCACCCCGGCGACCTCCTCGCCCAGCGCGACCATCGTCAGCTCACGCCCCCGGACCAGGTCGGACTGTTCCACGAAGACCCGCAGCGCGGCCTGCGCCAGCTCCGGCCCGGCATCGGCGTACCCGTGGACGTAGGTGGCGCGGCGGGCCCGGTGCAAAGCGGCGGGCGCCCACGCCTCGAGGTGACGGACGAGAATCTCACGCTTGACGTTGGAGACGCTGTCGGCTGTCATATCCGAGTTATACGGCGTCGCGTCCGCGCAGGTGGGGCCGGGTCACCGCAAGCCGGGTCTTGTACCGAGGGTGTCCGGGCAGACACTATGAGACACGTGGCACCTCCGCTCGCCGAACTCACCGCCCAGGCGCAGACTCTCACCTCCGCGGGCGACCTCGCCGCTGCCAGGGACGTGCTCGCCGAGGGGCTGGATCCGGCCGACGCCGATCCGCAGCGCGCCTCCCCCGACCTGGCGCTGGCCGCGGCGCTGCAGGCCCGGATCCTGATCGCCCTCGGCGACCCGCACGCGGCCCGCACCTGGGCCGGCTTCGCGCACGCCGCGGAGGAGCGCCTGCACGGCCCGCACGACGAGCGCACCATCGCCGCGGCGGCCACCCACGCGGCCGTGCTGCACCGGGTGGGCAACCACGGCCGGGCGGCGCAGCTCTACCACGACCTGGTCGGCGAACTGACCGCAGTGGACGGCTCGCGGTCGGCGCGGGTCCTGGCCGCCGAGGCCGACCTGGCCACCGCCGAGCACGCCGCCGGGCACTGCACGGCCGCCCGGGACCGGCTGGCCGACGCCTGGACCCGGCACAACGAGGCGCACGGCGAGGACTCCCCGGCGGGCATCAAGATGCTGGCCCGGCTCGCCGGGATGGAGCGCGAGTGCGGCCAGGGCGCCGCCGCTCTGCGGCACTTCAGCCAGGCCCAGGAGCTGTGCGCCCGCTACCTGCCGCCGGACCACCCGCTGGGCCGGCAGGTCGCCCGGCTGGCCGGGGCGGAGGCCTCGGGCCGGCACGTGTGCGGCCGGGTGCAGCGCTCGTCCGGCCCGGCCGCCGGCGGCCCGGCGGCGGGCGTCACCCGGGTGCCGGCGACCGCCCCGGGGGTTCATCCGGTACGCCAGGAGCCTCCCGCCCCGGGCGACCCGACCGGCCTGCACGCCCGCACCGAACCGCCGATCCCCCTGCCCCTGACCTCACCGGCGGCTCCGACACGCCTCGCAGTGACTCCGCCACCGCGGGTGCCGGGGTTCGCTCCGCAGCGCACCGCGGCGCGCCCCACCGGACCGGGCGAGCCCCAGGAGGCCTACCGGCCGGCCGCGCCGTCGCAGATCTGGCCCGTGCCGGAAACAACAAACCCGGCGCAGCCCGAACAGACCTGGCCCACCTCGCCATCGGCTGAGCCCGGCCAGGCGCGGGCCGAACCGGCCACGGGTGCCTGGTCCGAGCCTCCCCCGCCGGCGCCCGCCCAGGCCCGGCAGCCCTGGCCGGAGACCATCCCGCCGCCACAGATGGCCGCCTCCGCCCCGCCCGTCGAGGAGGCACCCGGTGTCCGGGCGGTGCCGCCGCAGGCGTGGGCCGTGGAGCCACCCGGGCCGTGGCCGCCCGACTCGTTGCCGCCGGCCGCATACCCGCCCGAGGAATATCCGCCCGGCCCACGGCTGCCGGCGGAGCAGTCCGCCGTGTCCGTCGTCGACCGGCGGTTGCCCGTACCGGTGGAGCGGCCGGACCGGCACTCCGGCCGGAATGCTCTCGTGCTGGCCGGCGTGCTCGTCGCCGGGATCGCGGCCGCGGCCGCGATCGTGGTCGCGACCCGGCCAAACGACGGCGCCGGCCCGGCCGCCGCTCCCAGTGCCGGCGCGACCACCCCCGCCTCCCCGTCGGCGCCGGCTGCCTCGGCGTCCGTGCGGCCGACCAACGCCGCCGTCGCCCCGACCGACGTGAAGCTCCAGGACAACCGGGACAGCGTCTCGCTGACCTGGCGGTATCCCAAGGGTTCCGAGGGCCCGGTGCTGATCTCCGGCGGCCGGACCGGGCAGGAACAGCGGGCGTTCCAGCAGCTGCCCGCCGGCACCACCGACTACGTCGTGTACGGGCTCAACCGGCAGAACAACTACTGCTTCTCCGTGGCGGTCGTCTACACCGTCGACCAGGTCGCCGAGTCCGAAGCCGTGTGCACCAAGCGCAAGTAACCGACTTGCAACCGAGCAACACCTCAGCAATCACCATCGACTTCCGATCGCAACGGTTGCCGAGGACCCAGCCGGGGACCCACGGGGGAAAGCGGGAGTACGAGTGACGACGGAGGCGGCGCAAACGGCCGGTGCCGTGGTCGTGGTTGAGCGAACGGCGCTCGAGGCGACCCTGGTGGAACTCGAGAGCCGCCCGCAGGCCCAGTTCCGGTCGGTGGCGGCGCCGGCCGCCGCGGTCGAGCAGCGAGCCGACGAGCTGGGCGAACAGGACCTGGTCATGCGGGCGCGGCTGCTGCGCGCCCACTCGCTGGTGCGCGAGGGCCGCTCCGAGCAGGGCGGTCAGCGGGCGCACCAGGTGCTGGCCTGGGCCCAGCAGCACGACCATCCGTTCCTGCTGGCCCGCGCGCACCGGCTGCTCTCCGTCTTCTACCGGCAGATCGGCGATCTCTCCGAGGGACTCAGCCACGGGGTGCAGTGCGTCGCCAACCTCACCGACGACGAGCCGCAGAACGTCCGCGCCCGGCACCTGATGAGCCTCGCCGTGGCGCTGGACGAGAGCGGCTCGACCGAGGAGGGCGACCGCCGGTTCCGGGAGGCGCTCACTATCGCCTCGGCCGTCGGCGACCACGAGCTGACGATGAACATCCTGAACAACATGGCCTACACGGCCTTCGAGAACGACAACGAGGCCGGTGCCCGCGAACTCGTCGGGCACATGCGCGAGGTCCTGGTCCGCGGCGGGCTGGAGTTCGGCGCCCTCGAACTCGACACGATCGCCCGGATCGAGATGATGAGCGGCGACTACGCCGCGGTCGAGCAGGCGCTGCACATCATCCTGGACGGCCCGACGTCCGCCCTGCTCAGCCACGAGGGTGACGCCCCGGCCGTGTGCATGCTCACCCTGGCGGAGGCGCGCCGGCTCGACCGGCGCTACAAATCCGCCCAGGAGGCGCTGGACGCCGCGGTCGCGCTGGCCGAGGAGCGCGGCCTCGACCGGGTACGGGCACAGGCCCGCGAGGAGCAGGCGGCCCTGTTCGCCGCCACCGGCCGGTACCAGGAGGCGTACGCCGAGCACCGCGCGTTCCATGCGGCGGCATCGGCCCTGCACTCGATGCAGCGGGCGGCGCAGGCCCGGGCGCTGCAGGCGGTCTTCGAGGCGACCGAGGCGCGCCGGGCCAGCGACCATTTCCGGGAGATGGCCCACCGCGACGCGCTGACCGGCCTGTGGAACCGGCGGTACGTCAACGAGCGGCTGCCCGCCCTGCTCAGCGAGGCGGTCGCCCGGCGTACCCCGCTCTCGCTGGCGATCCTGGACCTGGACCACTTCAAGCGGATCAACGACACGCTGTCGCACAGCACCGGGGACACGGTGCTGCAGGAGGTGTCCCGGATGCTGACCGACTCGGCGACCGGGCCGATGATCGCGGCACGGATCGGCGGCGAGGAGTTCCTGCTGGTGCTGCCGGGCGTGGCCGCCGAGGAGGCGACCGAGCGCTGCGAACGGCTGCGGCTGCGGATCCGGGCGCACACCTGGGAGCCGATCACCGGCACGACGCCGGTGACCACGAGCATCGGCGTCACAACCGCACCGGAGGGCCGGGCCACGAGTTCGACACTGCTGTCGCTGGCCGACCGGAACCTCTACGTGGCCAAGCGCGAGGGCCGCGACCGCGTCGTCGCCGACCTTTGACGATCTCTCCGCGCCGCGCGTGGAACAAGCGGCGTCTGTCGATCCGTGGTGGCACGAAGGCGTGATCACAAGTGTGTGTCGGGGCCGAATAGCTTTCCCGGCAAGAGATCACGTCGTTCGGGGGAGACACCAGATGTCAGCACGTACCGTTTCGATCCTCGTCCTGGGCGGCGCCTTGGCCGCAGGCCTCGCGGCCTGTGGCAGCACCGGCGCGAACCAGCCCACGGCGGGCTCGCCCACCGTGGCCTACACCGCCAGCACGCCGCCCAGCGACACGCCGGTCCAGGCGCCGACCACCACGGCTTCGACGTCCAAGGCGCCGACCTCCAAGGCGCAGCCAGCGGGCTGCCCGGTCACCGCCGACACCCTGCTGGCGGTCCTGAAGGACAAGTACGACAAGCTCCCCGCGGGACATGAGGTGCGCGACGTGCAGTGCTACCAGAACTACGCGATCGCCGTCCGGTCCGCCGCCCAGTCCGACAGCGAGGTGGAGACCTTCCGCTACGTCTCCGGGTCGTGGCAGTCCGTCGGCGGCGGCAGCGCCGATTATTGTGAGGGCGTGCCGACGAAGGTCAAGAAGCACTTCCGTGGGACGGGCTACCCGGGCTGCTCCTGATCGGTGCGGGGCGATCCGGTGGCGGCGCCCGGTGCGGCCTCGACCTACAGATCCAGGTCGACGGCGAGCGGGTAGTGGTCGGAGGCGTATTCGGCCTCGGCGCCGCGCAACACCCGCATGTTCTGCGCGTGGGCCGCGACCGAGGGGCTGGCCAGCAGGTAGTCGAGCCGCATCCCGGCGCTGGAGAACTCCTCGCCGCCGCCCCGGCTGGTCGGCACGGTGAGCCCGGCATCCGCACCCGGCTGCTCCAGCTCTGCTTCCCGATAGGAAACAGGCTCCGCCGGCTCCAGCTCTGCTTCCCCATAGGAAACAGGCTCGGCCGGCTCCAGCTCTGCTTCCCGATAGGAAACAGGCTCCAGCTCTGCTTCCCCAAGGGCAACAGGCTCCAGCTCTGCTTCCCCAAGGGCAACAGGCTCCAGCTCTGCTTCCCCAAAGGAAACAGGCTCCAGCTCTGCTTCCCGATAGGAAGCGGCCTTCGGCCACAGGTCCACGAAACCCGCGGCCTCGAAGGCCGCGATCGCGCGGGTGTCCGCCGTACCGTCGGCGGCAAGATGGCGGCGCCGGTACGGCCCGCTGAGCGCCGCCAGCCGCCGCGTGTGATCCGTTCCCGGGTCCAGGGCGTTGAGGTCGCCGGCGAGCAGCACAGGCCCCTTGGCGGGCCGGTGCCGCGCGGCGAGGAAGCGGGCCTCCCGCAGCCGCCGGTACGGCGAGAGCGGGTGCAGATGGGTGCTGACCACCGTGAGCTGTCCCGCGGTGGTCGGCACCCGGACGGCCGCCGCGGCGTGGTGCAGCCGCCACCGGACCCCGGACCAGTCGATGATCCGCAGCGGCGGCCGGACCAGCACCGCGACGGCCTGGCCGAAGACGGAGGGCGCGAGGAACGGCGTCATCCCCAGCGCCCCGGCCACCTGGCGCATCCGCCGGCCCGGAAACCCGCGCAGTTCCTGCAGCGCGAGGATGTCCGGCCGCTCCCGGCGCAGCAGGGTGACCAGGGCGTCGAGCCGGCCGCCGCTGCCGCCGGTCCGGATGTTCCAGGTGAGGAGCCGGACGGTCACCGTACCGCCTCGGCGGAGCCGGTCAGGTCCTGGTCCGCGTCCCGCTCGGCGAGCTCACCGGCGTCGGCTCGGTTGCCCTCGGCCACGTCGGCGTTGGGGCGTAGCACGAACCAGAGCAGGGTCATCCAGCAGGCGGTCAGCACGCCCGCGCCGAGGAAGTCGGTCGGGTGGTGCATGCCGCGGTACATCCGGGACAGCGCGACGCCGGCCGGCATGATCACCGCGAGGGCCACGAAGAGCCACCGCCACCAGGCCCGGACCCGCGGCAGCACCAGGATCGCGATGGCGACGTAGAGACACATGGTCGCGGCGATGTGCCCGGACGGGAAGGACGACGTGGGCATCTGCCCGTCGAGCTGCTCGACCGGCGGGCGCGGCCGGCCCACGGCGGCGGCCGCGGTCAGGAACAGGCTCAGCTCGCCGAACATGGCCAGCACCACGAAGAGCACCGGGCGCCAGCGCCGCCACAGGGCCAGCACCAGCGGGCAGAAGACCAGCGACACCAGCAGGATCATGTGGGTGTCGCCGGCCTTGCTCCACAGATAGCTGAGGTCGTCGAGCGACGGTGTGCGGAAGGTCTGCAGCCAGCGGACGAAGCCCACGTCGGCGGACCGGATCCAGGTGCCTTCCGTGTGGTTGGTGACGGCCCAGCCCAGGACGTACAGCGTGCCGAAGGTGAGGACCCAGCCGACCAGCAGTTCGGCCGCGCCGGCCCACGGGTGCGGCAGCAGCTTCTCCTCGTCCGGTGCCGGGGTGATGTCGTGTCCCGCCTCCGGCTCCAGCCCCTCTTCCCACGGGCCGACCGGGCTGCCGACCTCGCGGCGCCACAACCGGAAGGCGTACGCGGTCACGCCGAGCCAGGCCGCGCCGAGCAGCCAGCCGGCCAGCACGTCGGAGAGGAAGTGCACGCCGAGCGCGAGCCGGGTGCCGCCGACGAGCACGACGATCGCGGCGACCAGCGCGATCACGGCCTTGCGCCAGCGCGGCGCCACGGCGGGCAGGAAGACCAGCAGCAGCGCGCCGTAGGCGACGAACGAGCCGAGCGCGTGCCCGCTCGGGAAGCTGTTGCCCGGCGCGGTCGACACCGGCACGTCGACCACCGGGCGCAGCCGGCCGACCAGGGTCTTGAGCGACGGGTCGAGCAGCAGCGCGCCGACGCCGGTGACGACCAGGTAGGCCGCGAGGCGGGTGCGCCGCCGGATCAGCAGCAGCACGACGGCGACGGAGACCAGCCACATCAGCACCGGCCGGCCGCCGAGGTCGGTCAGCGCCTCCAGCACGGTGACCACCGGTTTGTGCGGCGCCACGAGCCGGTTCAGCCCGTCGGCCACGCCGTGGTCGAGGCTCCGCAGCGGGTCCCAGCGCAGCCGGACCAGCAGCAGGAGCAGGCCGAAGCCGAGTCCGACCGCCACGACCGCGAGCAGGCCCAGCAGGCTGCGCCCGGTGAAGTGCCGCAGCGGCGCCCAGCCGATGACTTTGTGGATCCTGCCTTCGTCGGTGGACATCGTGGGCTCCTGCTCGATGGGGGGTCCTACGCCGGGTGCGCGGGACTTACCCTCATCGCTCGGAGCTCACACCGGGGTCGCGCTGCCGCGGCATCTCCCCGTCGCCCTCCTTCGGCGCCGGCGGGTCGAAGGAGGCCAGGTCGTCGGCGGGGCCCGGCTCCCACTGATCGTGCTGAGCGGGGCGGACCACCCCGACGCGCTGTGCCTCGAGCTGGGCCGCGAAGGACAGCCCGAGGAAGAGCGAGATGCCGGTGAGGTTGGCCCAGAGCAGCAGCGCCATGATCGCGGTGAGCGGGCCGTAGGTGGCACCGAAGCCGTCGCTGACCCTGACGTAGCCGGCCAGCAGCAGGCTGGCCACCCACCACAGGATCGTGGACAGCGCCGCGCCGAACAGCAGCCAGGTCAGGGCCGGCTGCCGGCGCCGCGGCGAGTGCCGGAACAGCAACCCCACCGCGAAGACGATCAGGATCAGGCTCAGCGGCCAGCGGACCAGGTCCCAGGCCGTCCGGGCGCCGTCGCCCCAGCCGAACTGCCCGGCCATCGAGTCGCCCGCCGAGTTCCCGGCGACCAGCAGCAGGAAGCCGAAGAGCGCGGGCAGGCCGGCGACCACCGCCAGCACGGCCGCGCGGACGTACTTCCGCGGCGCGGGGCGGTCGCGCTCGACGCCGTAGATGCGGTTGGCGCCCCGCTCGATCTGGGCCATGCCGGTGGTCAGCGCGAACAGCCCGGTGATCAGGCCCAGGGCCAGGGCCAGCTCGCCGGCGTCCTCAGTGCGCTCGTCGTCTTGGAGCAACTCGGTGACCAGCGGCTCGCTGGCGCCGGGGGTCATGGCGATGACGGTGTCCGCCACGACCTGGCCACCCTCCTCGACGCCGAGGTCGGTGGCGAGACCGGACAGGGCGATCAGGAACGGCACGATCGCGAGGCAGAGCTGCAGCGCGAAGGCCCGGGAGTGGCTGAAGCCGTCGCCGTACCGGAACCGGACGAACGCGTCCCGCAGCAGCGGCCAGCGCCCGTAGTGGCGCAGCGCCAGGAACGCGTCGTCCGCGGACAGCTCGTCACCGGGCATCATCCTGGTCTCAGGAACCGGCTCGGTGCTGCTCATGATGCCTCCTCAGCCGCGGCACGCACCCCCTTGGCGGCCCGCTTCGCCGCGTCGGAATCGTAGGCCAGGTCGGGATCGCCGGCCGGCCGTGGCACGCAGAGCAGCAGCGCGCGGCGCCGAATATGGATCTTGAGGGTCTTGCCGGGCTCGATCAGGTCGCCGTCGAGCTGGCGCGACTGCGGCCGGTTGCTGAAGATCTCGACCCGCTGCGCCGAATAGGTCTCCATCAGCGGCACGCGCTTGCTCCGCCGCACCACGGCCCAGCCGAGCCGCGCCCAGTGCCCGAGGCTGCGCGGGCTCAGCACGGCGACGTCGAGCTTGCCGTCGTCCGGCAGGGCCTCCTGCAGCAGCCGCACGCCGCCCTGCAGCCGGCCCACGTTGCCGACGATGACCGAGCGCGGGCGCCGGGGCATCGGCGCGCCGCCGTCGATGACGATCCGGACCCGCATCGGTCGGTCCCGCAGGTGCTTGGCCGCGCCGCCGAGGTACGCCAGCCAGCCGATGTGCTTCTTGGCCGCGTCCGAGGTGCCCTCGAGCATCTGCGCGTCGAAGCCCATGCCGGCCATCACCGCGAAGCACCGGTCGCCGACCGCGCCGACGTCGATGCGCTTGCGCCCGCCCTCGATGGCGACCTGCACCCCGGCGGCGGCGTCCGTGCCGAGGCCCAGGTTGGCCGCGAGCAGGTTGCCGGTGCCGGCGGGCAGCACCGCGAGGGCGACGTCCGTGCCGGCCAGGGCGGTCACCGCGGCCATCACGGTGCCGTCGCCACCGCAGACGAAGACGAGCTCGGCGCCGTCCTTGGCCGCCCGGGCGGCCTGGCCGCGGCCGGGATCCTCCGGGGTCGTCTCCAGCCACACCGGCTCGGGCCAGCCGACGGTCGAAAGGCCCTTGGACACGGTGCGGCGCAGGAGGTCGAGATCGCCGACCTTGACGGGGTTGAAGACAACGGCTGAACGGGGTCCTGTCACGGCCGCCAGTGTGCAGGAGACACATCACATCGGCGACCCGGGCCGGCGTGAGGTATGGTTAATCCGCTATTTGAACGCGTTCAAATAGCGGAGAGGCGAGGTGAAGGCGATGTGGGTGCTCGTCAACCTGCTGGTCGTCGTCGGCATGCTGGTGGTCGTGCCGGCCGGGCTGCGGCTCATCAGCGATCCGGCGGTGGCGTTCGCCCGGCGCTGCTGGCCGGTCGGCGCGGTCGCCGGGGCGGTGAGCCTCTGGCTGCCCCGGGGGACGGTGGCGACCAGCCTGGCGACGGTCTACGCGATCGCGGCGGCCGTGCTGTGCGCGTACGCGGTCAGCCGCCCGACCCGCCCCCGCCGCGAGTGGGCCGCCGAGGCCGCCGTGCTCACCGCCTTGATCAGCCCCGCCGTGGCGGCGAGCGCCCTGGTCGCCGAGCGCGCCGGTTACCAGCTGTTCGGCTTCAAGCTGGGGATCCTCGCGCTGACCGTGGCGCACTTCCACTTCGCCGGCTTCGCCGCCGCGCTCATCGCCGGGCTCCTGAGCCGGGTGACGCCCGGTCCGGCGGCCGACGCTGCCGCGCTGACCGTGCCCGCGGGCACGCTGCTGGTGCTCGTCGGCTACTTCACCGCCGAGGCGGTCGAGCTCGCCGGCGCCCTGGTGCTGACCGCGGGCATGTGGACGGTGGGCTGGCTGACCTGGCGATACGCGCGCACCGACGCCCCGGACCGGCTCACCGCGCTGCTGCTGGGCTGCTCGGCCGTCGTGCTCGCGGCGTCCATGGCGCTCGCGGTGAGCTGGGCGCTGGGCGAGGCCACCGGGCTGCCCCACCCGTCGCTGGCCTGGATGGCCGCGACGCACGGGGTGGCGAACGCCCTGGGATTCGCCGTCTGCGCCATGGTGGGCTGGCACCGCACCGGGGTATGTCCGCACCTCGAGAAGGAGATGTGATGAGTGAGTTCAGCTACGCCGAGGTCGGTGCGACCCGGGAGGAGCCGTTGCCCCCGGGCTACCGGCACCTGCACTACCGCACGGAGTTGGACCGGGCGGACTTCGCCGCCGCCGCCGAGGCCATCCTGACGTTCCGGATGCACCGCGCGACCGGGGCGCGGATCCGCGCGACGGCCGACCGGGCCGCGCCCGGGGTCGGCGTCACCGTCGGGCTGGGGCCGCTGACTGTGCCCTGCGCGGTCGTCTGGGCCGCCGACGGCGGCGATCTGGCCGGATTCGGGTACGGCACGCTGCCCGGCCACCAGGCCCGCGGCGAGGAGGCGTTCACGGTCGAACGCGACGCGCGGGGCCGGGTCTGGTTCACGGTGACCGCTTTCAGCGCCCCGGCCCGGCTGCCGATGCGGCTGGGCGGTCCGGTCGCGGTGCTGGCCCAGCACCTGTACGCCCGCCTCTGTGGCCGAGCCCTCCGACGACTGTGTGCCCGGTCCCGTACCGTTGGCTCGTGAGCGAGCTTGCGAGCGAACCATCGACTCTGTGCCTGGCGAATGCCATCGCCGGAGCGTCAGCGACGGTGCTGGCGTGAGCGACACGAGCGTCACCTGGTGGGGACACAGCACCATGTGGCTGACCGACTCGGGGATCTCCCTGCTCACCGACCCGCTGCTCACCGACCGGCTGATCCACCTGCGCCGGATGGCCGGGCCGACGCCGAAGCTGCCCGGCCCGCCGGACGCGGTGCTGCTGTCGCACCTGCACGCCGACCACTTCCACCTGCCGTCGCTGCGCGCGGTGCCCGGCGAGCCGCTGCTGATCCTGCCGCGGGGCGCCGCCGGCTTCGTGGCCAGCAGCCTGGGCCGGGAGTGGGCGCAGCGCTGTGTCGAGCTCGAGCCGGGTGAGGAGACCACGGTCGGCGCGGTCACCGTGCGCGCGGTGCCGGCCGCCCACGACGGCGGGCGCGGCCCCTGGTCGCGACTGCGCACGGCGGCGATGGGCTTCGTGGTCGAGGGCGCGGCCCGCACCTGGTACGGCGGCGACACCGGCCTCTTCGACGGCATGTCGGCGCTGGGCCCGCTGGACCTGGCGCTGGTGCCGGTCGGCGGCTGGGGGCCCACCCTCGGCTCGCACGGCCACCTCGACCCGGTCGACGGCGCCGAGGCGCTGCGCCGGGTGAAGGCCGCCTGGGCGGTCCCGGTGCACTACGGCACCTTCTGGCCGGCCGGCATGGGCCGGTTCCGGGCGCACATGTTCCACGACCCGGGCACCGAGTTCGCCCGGCGTGCCGCCATCGCCGCCCCGGACACCCGCGTCCGGGTCCTCACCCAGGGCGAGACGCTCAGTTTTGAGCCGGCCACGTGATCTCCGAGCTCGGAACCATGGGCTGGCTGTCGCTGGTGGTCGCCTTCGGCGCCATCGTGCCGATCGTGCCCACCGGCGCGGCGGTCAGCGGCGCGGCCGCGCTGGCCTTCCACGACAACCCGCTGCTGATCCTGCTGACGATCGCCGCGGGCGCGGCCGGCGCCTACGTCGGCGACCTGGTCATGTACGCGATGTGCCGGGCCGGCGGCGAGCAACTGGCCCGCCGGCTGCGCTGGCTGCGCGACGAGGAGCGCCTGGCGTCGGTGAAGGAGCGGCTGCACAAGAGCCAGATGCCGGTCCTGCTGGTCTCCCGGCTGCTGCCCGGCGGCCGGGTTCCGGTGCTGCTGGCGGCGGCGTTCCTCGGGCTGAGCTGGCGCACGTTCGTGGTCGCCAACGCGCCGGCGTGCGTGCTCTGGGCGGTCGTCTACGCCGGCATCGGGGTGGCCGGCGGCTCGATCTTCCCGGAGCCGTGGCAGGGCGTCGTCGCCGCGATCATCCTGGTCCTGGTCATCGGCCAGGTGGTCAACCTGATCAGCAAGCGCCGCGCGGCCCGCCAGGCCGAGGCCGAGACCGCGTAGGCGTCCCTCCCGATCGGACAATGCGGGCCAAGCGGACGGGGTGGCCCGGCCGCGAGCTCAAGCGCTAGCCTGCGCTCGTGTCATCCGACGATCTCGCGTCCCACGCGCGGGCGATCATCGCGGCGAATCTCTACCTCACCCTGGGCACGGCCGGCCCGGACGGCCACCCGTGGACCTCACCGGTCTACTTCGCCCCGGCGGGCGACCGGGAGTTCTACTGGGTCTCCGGCACCGACGCCAGCCACTCCCGCCACCTCGCCGAGCGTCCACAGGTGAGCATGGTCGTCTTCGACTCCACCGTCGCGCCGTACCACGGCCGCGCCGTGTATGCGGTCGGCGAGGCTGGGGAGGTGTCGGGCGGCGACCTCGATCGCGGGCTGCGGTCCTATCCCCGGTCCGACGGCCGGGGTGCCACGCCGGTGACCCGCGAGGACGTCACCGCGCCCGCCCCGTACCGTCTCTATCGGGCCCTGGTCTCGCAGATGTGGGTCTTGTGCCCCCGGGAGCCAGGCCGGCCGTGCCCGCTGCACGGCCTCGCCCGAGATCACCGGGCTCGCGTGATCCCGGCGGAAAACGCCGGGCCGACGGCGCAGGACCCCGCCGCCGTCTAGGCGGGTCGCGTCCCGGCCGGCGGCACCCCGTTGACGTCGGTCCAAACCTCCGTCATGTCAGCGATGAGCCCTTCACGCAAGGTGATGAACGTCGCCACCTCGAAGTGTTGAATCTCCCCGTCACGAAAACCGGTGACGTGCGCTCGCCCCGCCGCACGAACCTCGGTGCCGATGCAGTCTTCGAGCACGAGGCGGTCAAAACCGGGATACTCCGCGTTCAGCCGAACCCAGGACGCACGATCGAAGGTCTCGCCGGTGTGCACGTAGCGGCAGACGAAGTCGTCGTGCAACAGGCCGGGGAGCTCGTCCCAGCTATGGGTGTCGATCACCTTGGCCAGCCGGCTCATCATCGCGGAAGCGTCCATCAGCCAATCGTTTCACGAACGCGTCCCCTGGAGACGGCCCGGCTCCGGCCACGGATGCCAGTGCTGGCGCCGTCAGTACTTCAGATATTGCCTGGTCAGGTTGGCGACCTTCTGCACCAGGGTGATGCCGCCGTCCATGGTCTTGTTGTTGTGCGAGAGCACGGCCACCGAGACGTCCACGTCCTCGTCGGCCGAGGTCACCCGGCCGACCGTGTTGACCGCCCAGAGGCCGCCGTCGGCCGAGCGGGTGTCCCAGCCGTTCTTCACGATGGTGGTCTCGCCGGTCTTCGCGACCGCCGGCACGCCCCAGTCCTGGGCCTCGTCCACCGTGTTCATCAGGGTGAACGCCTGCTTGCGCGAGCCCGAGTCCAGCGGGCCCTTGGTATCGACCAGCTCGGCGAGCAGCTTCACCTGGTCGTCGACCGTGGTCCTGGTCAGCCCCCAGGCGCTGTTGACCTTGGTCTGGGTCAGGCCGAGCCGCTTGTTGCACTTGCTGATCGCGGAGACCTTGCCGAGCTTGTTGAACAGCGCGGTGGTGGCGTTGTTGTCACTGAGCCGGATCATCGGCTTGGCGAGCGCCAGCTCGCTGGGCGACAGGTCCCGGTCGGCGTCCTGCGCCCGCAGCAGCGCGCAGGCGAGGATCTGCACCTTGACGATGCTGGCGGTGTCGTATTTCTCCGCGCCCCGATACGAATAGCGCTGGCCGGTCTTCTTGTCGAGCACCGCGACGGAGAACTCGGGGCTGGTGGCGGCATACTTCGTCAGGGCCGCGTTGAGCGCCTTGACCCGCCGGGCGCGCTCCTGGGCAGCGAGCTGCTCCGGGGTGGGACCCGTGGGCGTGGGGCTCGGGGCGGGATCGCCACCGAAGGTCAGCGCGCGCGGCAGCACGCCGCCGCCGGCGCCGCCGTCCCGCATGCCCAGGATGACCAGGGACGCGCCGCCCACGATCACCACTGCCGCCACCGCGAAGATCCAAAGCTGGGTTCGTCGCACCCATGCATAGTGCCGTGCCAGGCGCGGGATGCCAAAACCTACTACCGACGGCTTGATCACCCTTACGGTTTGTGACTGGCGCCGGGGGGCACAATGGGCTCATGGCCCTCCTCCCGTCTCCCGGCATTATCGTCGATATCACCCGATACGCGGTCGGCCAGGTGGTGGAGACGGCGGCCTCGGTGGCCACGGTCCCCGTCCGCGTGCTCGGCCTGCTCGGCCAGACCGAGCTGCTGGTCAGCCGGATGACGATGCTGGCCGAGCGCGCCGAGGGCCTCATCGGCCGGGTCGACGGCGTGGTGGAGGGCATCGAGGAGACGCTGCGCGACACCAAGGTGATCATGGCGGCGGCGGCCCTCGCGGTGGACGAGGCCTCGGCCATCGCGGCCCGCGCCGCTGTGGCGGTGGACGGGGCCGCGGCCATCGCGGCCCGCGCGTCACTGGCCGTGGACGAGACCGGAGCCGTCGCGGCCCGCGCCGCCCTGGCGGTGGACGAGGCCGGCGCCGTCGCGACCCGGGCGGCCCAGCTGGTGGACGGTGCCGCGCTGACGATGGACGGCGCCGCGGCCGCCGTGACCGGCGCGGCCGCGATCGTCACCGACGCCGAGCGGATCACCGACGCGGCATCCGGGGTGGTCCAGCACGCGTCCGCGGCGGCGGCCGAGGCCCGCGAGCTGCTCGACGGGTATGCGCCGACGCTGCGCCGCGCGGCCCCACTGGCGGCCCGCTTCGTCGAGGAGCTGACACCGGAGGAAGTCACCGCCGCGATCCGGATGATCGACGAGCTGCCCCGGCTGCGCCAGCACCTCGCCGAGGACGTGATGCCGCTGCTCAGCAAGCTCGATCAGGTGGGGCCCGACCTGCACTCGCTGCTGGAGGTCACCAACGACCTGCACCTGGCGATCCTCGGCCTGCCGGGGCTCAAGCGGCTGCGCAAGCGCGGCGAGGGACGGATCGCCGAGGACGACGCCCCGAACGGCCGCTAGATCGCTGGTCGTTCCCGGCGACCGTGGCGCCGATGAGCGGCCCTCGGAGAGACTTCCGCAGGACGCTTCGGCATCTCACTGCCAAGCGCCGGAGCCGTGGCCGTCACGCCCGGCATCCTGGCCGGGCGCTCCGGCACCCGGCGCAGACCTACTGACCAGCGCATATTCACAGTTGCAACATTGACGAAACGCATCGATAACAGCTAACCTCGCGACACCGTGAGAGCGCTCTCACGACCGCCCGTGGTCCACCGCCGCGGCTCTGGCGACCCCCGTCCCCATCGGAGGCACCTGCTATGCATCCCCCCGCGTCCCCCCGCTCCCGCCCCCGCCGGCTCGCCGGTTTCGTCGCCGCCGTTGTCGTGGCCCTCGCCTCCGGCGCCCTCGCGGTGGCCGTGACCGGCTCCGCCGAGGCCGCGACCGTCGGCGCCGGCAGCTACACCGAGACCCTGCCCGCCGGCGCCAAGCTCCCCTCCGGCTGCGGCTCCATCTCGACCAACCCGCGGCAGTTCCTCACCCCGAACGCCCCCGCCGGGCCGGTGCCGACCAACGACTGGTGGTCGTCGCTGCTGTTCAAGAAGGGTGACGAGTGCGCCTTCTCCCAGCCGCTGTTCGCCGGGCCGGCCGCCTACCGGCCGGTGGCGAGCGGGCTCGGGCTCTCCTACCAGACCGACGCCGCCATCAGCGGCAGTGCGACCGGCCTGGGTGAATACCATTACCCGTACGCGCAGCACGTGGTCGTCGGCGTCGCCGGGCTCAACGCGCCGCAGGCGCTGGTGGACGGCTGGAGCGACTGGACGGTCACGCCGTCCTGGAGTGACGGCGCCCGCACCATGAAGGCCACCATCGGCCACGGCCTGCCGCTGTCGTACTTCCAGGTGACCGGCGGCGACGCGCTGCTGACCAGCACCGGCCCGCCGACCGCCTGGCAGAACAGCGGCAGCCGGATCGGCTTCTCGATCGGTGGACACGATTACGTCGCTTACGGCCCGGCCGGCTCGACGTGGACGGTGAGCGGCAGCACCATCCGCTCCTCGCTGGCGGGCAGGGGTTACTTCTCGGTCGCCGTGCTGCCCACGCTGAGCGACGCCGCCGCGGCTGACAAGATCGCGCTCGCCGACACGTACGGTCAGTTCGCCCAGAATCATGTCACCGGCACCCGGATGTCATATGCCTACGACCAGGCCGCCGGCACGGTGAACACCACGTACGCCTTCACCACGACCGCGCGGGAGGGCAGCGGCGCGGGCACCGTCATCGCGCTCTACCCGCACCAGTGGCGCTACCTGACCGGTGCGACCCCGTTGTCGCGCACCTACGTCTCGCCGCGCGGGGCGATGAGGATCGTCACGGGTACGTCGTTCCAGACGTCCATGAAGTACACCGGCGTCCTGCCGGAACTGCCCGCGGTCGGCGACTCCGCCGGCGCGGACCTGTCCACGATCACCGGCTTCCTGAACGACGAACTGGCCAACCCGGCCGACTTCCGCGGCGATGACACGTACTGGACCGGCAAGGGCCTCGGCCGGGCCGCCCGGATCGCGGAGATCGCCGACCAGCTGGGTCTCACCTCCGTGCGCGACTCGGCGCTGAACGTCATCCGGACCCGGCTCACCGACTGGTTCACCGCGTCGGCCGGCAAGACCGCGCGGCTGTTCTACTACGACCGGAACTGGGGCACGCTGATCGGCTACCCCGCCTCGTACGCCTCCGACGAGGACCTCAACGACCACCACTTCCACTATGGCTACTACGTGGCCGCGGCGGCGACGCTGGCCAAGTTCGACCCGGCCTGGGCCGCCGCCGGCCGGTACGGCGGCATGGTCGACCTGCTGATCCGCGACGCCAACAACTACGACCGCGCCGACACCAGGTTCCCCTACCTGCGGGACTTCGACATCTACGCGGGGCACGACTGGGCCTCCGGGCACGGCGCGTTCGGCGCGGGCAACAACCAGGAATCCTCGTCGGAGGGCCAGAACTTCGCCAACGCGCTCATCCAGTGGGGCCAGGTCACCGGCGACAACGCGGTGCGCGACGCCGGGATCTGGCTGCACACCACGCAGGCCGCGGCGATCAACGAGTACTGGTTCGACGTCCGCGACGAGAACTTCCCGGCGACCTGGGGACACAACTACACCGCCATCGTGTGGGGTTCCGGCGGGGCGTACGCGACGTGGTTCTCCGGCGAGCACGCCATGGTCGTGGGCATCAACATGCTGCCGATGACCGGCGGGCAGCTCTACCTGGGCGACCACCCGGAGGCGGTGCGGCGCACGTACGCGGAACTGGTCCGCAACAACGGCGGCGAGCCGACCGTCTGGCGCGACATGCTCTGGCAGTACCTGGCGCTCGGTGATCCGGACGCGGCGCTGGCCAAGTTCCGGGCCGGCAGCTCGTATACCCCCGAGGAGGGCGAGAGCAAGGCGCACACGTTCCACTGGATCCGCAACCTCGCGGCGCTCGGCCAGGTCGACACCGGCGTGACCGCCAACCATCCGCTGGCCAAGGTCTTCACCAGCAGCGGCGCGAGGACGTACGTCGCGTCGAACATCACCGACGCCGCACTGACGGTGACCTACTCGGACGGCCGCACCCTGAGCGTGCCGGCGGGCAAGACCGTCGCGGCCGGGGCGAACACCTGGTCCGGCGGCAACGCCAACGGTGGTGGCACGGTGCCGACCACCCCGCCCGCCTGCACGGAGCCCCCGCTCCTCTCGCAGGGCAAGACGGCCACCTCGTCCTCCGTCGAGGCCGGCTATCCCCCGAACCTGGCCGTGGACGGCGACGCGGCGACCCGGTGGTCCAGCGAGTTCGCGGACCCGCAGTGGCTACAGGTCGACCTCGGTGCCGCGCAGCCACTCGGCCGCGTCGAGCTGACCTGGGAAGTGGCGTACGGCAAGGCGTACCGGATCCAGACGTCGACCGACGGCACCACCTGGACGACGGCAGCGACCGTGACCGACGCGGCGGCCGCGGGCACGGTCGTGCATCCGGTCTCCGGCACGGCCCGGTACGTGCGCATGTACGGCACCGAGCGCGGCACGCCCTACGGCTACTCGCTGTTCGAGTTCAAGGTGTACGGCACCTGCTGAGAGCGCGTGCGCCTGCCGGCCTCGTAATCGGTGAGTATCTCGGCGAGAACTCGCCGGGCGTCGGCGTCGTCCAACGTGGAAGCGCAGGTGACGAGGGTCTTCCAGAGGGCCCGACATCTCGGAGCCCAGGTGGAAGGTCCAGTTGTCCCAGCCACCGTTGGCCACCGGCCGAACCGGAAGGCCGGCCCACTGCGGGAACTGGTCGGCGACGAGCCGACTGACCTGTTCCGGGTCGACGGCGACACGTTGTGGCAAGGGACCGAGATGCGGCACCCGCCGACCCTACGCAAACCGCCCCGAGCCCCGCACGCCGATTTCGCGACGGTGCTAGCGGGACCGTTCGTCACCTCCCGGGCGCCCGCGACCTCGAACGAAGGCCACCCGCCGCCCCACCTCGGCGAAGAGGCCCCACCGGGCGGGTGGGGCCTCTCCGTGGTGGAAAGATGGCTCAGTAGACCGAGACGCCGTACCGGTTCAGCGCCTCGACCACGGGCTGGAAGTACGTGATGCCGCCGGAGGAGCAGTTACCGCTGCCGCCGGAGGTCAGGCCCAGCGCGGTGGTGCCCGCGTAGAGCGGACCGCCGCTGTCGCCCGGCTGGGCGCAGACGGTGGTGCGGATCATGCCCGAGACCGAACCCTCGGCGTAGTTGACCGTGGTGTTCAGCGCGGTGACCCGGCCCGAGTGCGTGCCCGTGGTGCTACCGCGGCGGTAGACCGTCGCGCCGACGGCGGGGGTGCCGGCGGAGGTGATGTCCTGCGAGCCGACGCCGCCCGTCTTGGTGACGCTCGTGTTGGTGTAGCGCACGATGCCGTAGTCGTTGCCCGGGAAGCTGGTGCCGTACCGGGTACCCAGCGTCGCGGACGAGCTTGACCAGGTCGTGCCGATGTTGGTGCAGTGGCCCGCGGTCAGGAAGTAGTAGGTGCTGCCGCTGACGACGTTGAAGCCCAGCGAGCAGCGGCTGCCGCCGGTGTAGATCGCGTCGCCGCCGGAGATGGTGGGCTGCAGCGTGCCGGGGACCGACTCGAAGGTGGCCTTGTCGCCGAGCTTCGCCACGATCGCCTTGACGGCGGCGAGCTTGGCGCCGGTCACGGTGGCGTCCGCGGTGACCGCGATCTTGTTGCTGACCGGGTCCAGGCCGAACGAGGTGCCGGGCGTCGTGAGCTCGGCCTTCAGGGTGGCGTCGGCGGCGGCCAGGGCGGCGCCGCTGTGGCTGACGTAGCGCGGGGTCGCGCCGCTGGCGCGCACCGACTTGGCAGTGGCCGCGTCGGTCACGTTGACCACGAGTTTGCCGGCCGAGTCGACGTAGGAGCCGGCGGCGGACGTGCCGAACTGGGTGTCGAGCTTGGTGGCGAGCGCGGAGGGGGCGAAGGACGGGTCGGCGGTGGTCGGGGCGGCGGACGCGGGTGACGCGAACGCACTACCCACCAGCAACACGGCGGCCAGGCCGACGATCGGTCGGCCGAGCTTCGAGCCGGGGTTACGCACAGTTTCCTCCCAGGGGGACGGGGGTACGCCGGATTCGGGATACCAGTGCCCCTCTGAGTATTGAGAACTTTCGATGCTGACTCAAGGCTTGGCAACGATTTCATAATGTCACGTAGACGTTCATCAAACCGGCCCTGAACTGCGGAAACAGCCGTGCCATAACATCGGGCTATGTCCGTTTCGGGATGCCGGAATGGCGCTCCGGAGCTACGCGGCGGCCGGAAAAGCGGCGCCGATGCGCGTTCCGGCGCGCAGATCCGCGACCAGCCGCCGGGCCTGCGCCCGGATCTCCGGCACGGCGGTGGTCTCCCACTGCGCACCCCGGCGCAGCGCCCCGATGACCCAGAGCCGGTCGTGCGCCCGGCCGCCCGCACCGACCAGCCGCCCGGCCTCGTCGATGTCGAGGCCGAGACCGTGTGGGCCGACCCGGGCCAGCCCGGCCGCCAGCAAACCGCCGACCAGCGGGCCGGCCGCGCCCGGGAGCCGCCCGGGGCCGGCGCAGTTGACCACCGCGGCATAGTCCGCCAGCCCGGGCCACGCCGCGACCCCGCCGGCGCGGATCTCCAGCAGCCCGGCGGCGCGCAATTCCACCACCCGGGCCGCGACGGCCGGCGCCATCCGGTGCCGGTGACATTCCCACGGGCGGGCCAGGTGCCGCAGGAAGGCGTCCTGCTCCCCCGGCGTCAGGGCGCCCCACAGCTGGTCCAGCAGCGGGCGCAGCCCGTCCACGATCGGCCGCCAGTCCCCCGCCTCACCGGCGGCGGCGCGGACGGCCCGGACCACGTCACGCAGCGTCGCGCAGTCGTCGAGCGACGGCACGGCCGGCGCGGTCGCGCCGGCGGTATGCGTCAGCGGCAGCAGCCCACGCCGGCTCACCGCGACCACGGGTGCGGTCCGGCGCCCGTCGGCGGTCAGCGTCAGGGCCACGTCGACGGCGGTGAGCCCGGTGCCGACCAGCAGCACCGGCCGGTCGGCGGGCAGCGCCTCCAGCACGCCGGGACGCCACGGGTCGGCCACATACCCGGGGTGGTCGATGCGCTGGTGCGCGGAGGCCGGGCCGCCGGTGGCCAGCACCACGTGGTCGGCGTGCAGCGCGCCGCCGTCGTCCAGCGCGACGGTGCCGTCCGGGCCGATCGCCGCCACCCGGGCCCGGCGCACCCGCAGGCGCCCGGGGTGGGCACGGTCCGCCTCCGCCAGCACCGAGCTCAGATAGCGCCCGTATTCCGCCCGGGGGCGGAAGGCCTCGCCGGTGGTGCCCGCCCAGCGCACGAAGTGGCCCGGGTCGTCCGGGTCGGCGCTCATCGCCCCCGCCCGCGAGTTCAGCAGGTGCCACGGTTGGGCGTGGCCGTACGCGATCCCACCCCCGGGCTCGCCGGGTTCGATCAGCTCCACCTCGTCCTCGCCGCCGCACAGCAGCTCGCGGGCCACCAGGACCCCGGAACACCCGCCACCGACCACAGCCACCGCACGCGCCATGAGGCCTCCCTATCTCCTATCAACACGATAGGTAAAACAGGGTTTAGGCGCCAGCGGCGCGCCGCAGTGAACAGCGACAACGAGGGCGACCCGGGGCGAAACGCCGGCGCGGCGCACCCCCGAAGGGATGCGTCGCGCTGGTTGGACCGGCCGCGGGTGGGCTCATGCGACGAACTCGCATGGGTTTTCCGCCGCGGGTCAACTCAGTCGTCGGCGACGGTGATCCGCGCGTCGTCGGACAACCGGTAGCCGACGCCGTAGACCGTGGTCACGATCTCCGGGTCGCCGAGCTTGGTCCGGAGCCGGCTCACGTGCACGTCGACCGTGCGGACCGTGGTGTGCGTGTGCCCCCAGACGTGCCCGAGGAGCTGGCTGCGACTGAACACCTGGCGCGGATGCCGGGACAGGAAGAGCAGCAGTTCGTACTCGAGCCGGCTCAGGTCCAGCCCGCGGCCGTCCTGGGTCACGGTGCGGGCCCGGGTGTCGACGTGCAGGCCGGCCACCGCCGGCGCCAGGGCCGGGCGCCCACCGGCCGACACCAGGTCGACGTCCGCGCCGGGACCGGCCGCGGCGACGAGATCACGCAGCGCCTCGAGCACCCGGTCGCTCTCCTCCGAGCCGGGGGCACCCAGCGTGATGGTGACGGTGACCGAGGAGTCGGGAGCGGCGATCGGGCGCAGCCGGGCGGCGCGGGGCCGGCCGGCACCACGGCGGACCGGGGCGGAGCGGGCGAGAGAGAGGTCTGCGACGGCGAGAACGGACATGTTTCCCCTCCGGAGGGTATGGCCGCCAACCGGGTCTCGGCCGGCGCCTGAACAATACTTTTCCCATGTGTGGGATAGGTTTATAGACGCAGATCGGCGTCGGGGATCATTCCTTCGGGCTACCGGAACACTCGCGCCGCGCGGTCGCGGCGGGGCACCGGGCTCACCGGCGGATCAGCAGCCGCGACAGCGGGCGCTCGCGCACCGAAGGAGATCGATGGCGAGGCGGGACGTGAGTCGTACGTCGCGCAACCGCATGTCCCCAATCCTTCACTCTCGGCAGTCGAGGGTCAAAACGAATCCATCATGCGGGAGTATATTTCTCCGGATAGCAAATACCTGTCCGGCCGCCACCAAAAAAGGTGACGGCGCGCACATCAACCATTCCTGTCAGGCGGCAACTCAGGCGGCGACCGCGAACGCGGCGGCGTCGCGGCGGGCGATCTCGGCTCGGACGGCCGGGATCAGGTCGCGCCCGTAGTCGATCGCGTCGTCCAGTGGGTCGTAGCCGCGGATCAGGAACGTCGTCACCCCCAGGTCGTGATAGTCGAGCAGGGCCCGGGCCACGGTGTCCGGCGTGCCGACCAGGGCGGTGGAGTTGCCGGCCGCGCCGCTGGCCTTGGCGGTGGCCGTCCACAGTGCCCGGTCGTGCCGGTCCCCGGTCGCCGCGGCCGCGAGCAGCCGCTGCGAGCCGGCGTTGGCGGGAGCGGTGCCGGCACCGAAGAAGCGGCTCGGGCCGATCCGGCCGAGGATGGCGTGCGCCCGTTCCCAGGCGAGCTCCTCGGTGGCGCCGAGGATGGGCCGGAAGGACACCGAGAACCGCGGCGCGGGCCGGCCCACCGCACCGGCCGCGGCCCGGACGGCGGCGATCTGCTCGGCGGTCTGCGCCAGCGGCTCACCCCAGAACATGTACGCGTCCGCGTGCTTGACCCCGGTCGCGTAGGCGGCCGGCGACGAGCCCGAGAAGTAGCGCGGTATCGTGCCGCCGACCGGCCTGACCTGCGAGACGAAGTCCTCGAAGCGGTAGTAGCGGCCCTCGTGCGAGAACGGCTCCGACGACGACCAGGCCCGGCGCAGGATGCCCAGGTATTCGTCGGTGCGGGCGTACCGGTCGTCCTTGGCCAGGTAGTCGCCGTCGCGCCGCTGCTCCACGTCGTGGCCGCCGGTGATGACGTTGATCGTCACCCGGCCGCCGGTGAAGTGGTCCAGCGTGGCGAAGGTGCGGGCGGCCAGGGTCGGCGCGACGAAGCCGGGCCGGTGCGCGACCAGGAAGCTCAGCGTCGAGGTGTGCGCCGCCGCGTAGGCCGCCAGTTGCGCACCGTCCGGGCATGCCGAGCTGTAGCCGATCAGCACCTGGTCGAAGCCGGAGTCCTCGTGCGCGCGGGCGATCCGGGCCGCGTAGCCGGGGTCGACGAAGGCCAGCGTGGCCGGGCTGCTCTCGGAGCCGTCCTGGGTGGCGATGAGGCCGATGAACTCGACGGGCATGAGATCTCCGTTCAGGACGGGGGCTTGAGCGACGGCAGGTTGACGACGATGGCCTCCTGCGTGGTCCGGGCGATCACCACGATCGCCTGGTTGTCGGGGTCCGGGTTCTCCTCGCGGTGCGGCACCCACGGCGGGACGAAGATGTAGTCGCCGGGCTTGGTCTCGATCCGCGTCTCCGCGCCCAGCTCCGCGGAGTAGAAGACGAAGACCGGGTTGCCGCGCACCACGTAGATGGCCGTCTCGGACTCGCCGTGGTGGTGGTTGTCGCTGGCCGTCGCCGCGGCGACGTGCGTCTCGCCCATCCACAGGTCCTTGCTGCCCACGGTCTTGCCGCTGATCGCCTCCACCCGGGTCATCCCCCGGGTCTGCGCGGTGTCACCGGAGAGCCCGACCGGCGCGACGTGGTGCAACCGCTGATGAAAGCCGTCGGTCACGGCTCGCGGAACGGAGTCGGTCACGGCTCCACCACCCCCAGCTCGGCGAGCAGGTCGGCGCGCAGCTTGACGAACTCGGCGTGGCCCCGGGAGCGGGCCCGCGCCGACACCTGGTGGTCCGCGGCGATCCGGCCGTCGCGCATGGTCAGCACCCGGTCGGCGAGCAGCACGGCCTCGTCCACGTCGTGCGTCACCAGCAGCACCGCCGGGCGGTGCCGGGCGATCAGGTCCCGGACCAGCCCGTGCATCCGGATCCGGGTGAGCGCGTCCAGCGCCGCGAACGGCTCGTCCAGCAGCAGCAGCTCGGGCTCGCGGACCAGCGCCCGGGCCAGGGCGACCCGCTGGGCCTCGCCGCCGGAGAGGGTGCGCGGCCAGGCCTCGGCGTGGTCGCCGAGGCCGACCTCCTCCAGCGCGGACTGGGCGCGGGCCCGCGCGGTCGCCCGCGGCAGGTTCAGGGCGACGTTGCGCCACACCCGCTCCCAGGGCAGCAGCCGGTGCTCCTGGAAGACCACCGTGGACGAGGACGGGACGGCGAGGTCGCCGCCGTCGATCCGGTCCAGGCCCGCGAGGGTACGCAGCAGCGTCGTCTTGCCGCAGCCGCTCTTGCCGATCAGGGCCACGAACTCGCCCCGCCGGATCTCGAGGTCGAGCTCGCGCAGGACGGTGCGGTCGCCGTACCGCCGGGTGATCGTGCGCGCCCGCACCGCGGGCGCGTCCACCGCCGTGGTCGTCACAGCTTCACCGCGTGGTCGGCGATATTGATCTTGCCGCTGAGCACCTTGCGCTCGCTCAGCCAGTCGGCGCCGGCCTGCAGCTGGGCGATGCCGTCGTCGTTGATCAGGCTCCAGGTGGTCTGCACGTTGCCTGCCACGATCTTGGCGACCACCGCGTCCGGGTATTTGGAGACGGCGTTGCCGATCCGCTGCGCCTCGGCCTGGTTGGCGTTCACCCAGTCGGCCTCGGCCTGGTACGCGGCGATGACCTTGCGAATGGTGTCCGCCTCCTTCTTCGCGTAGTCCTCGCGCACCAGGTACGTCCCGAAGTCGATCTGCCGGTCCAGCTCGTCGCCGTCGGTGAAGATCCGCTTCGCGCCGTACTGCACCTCGGCGAGCTCCAGCGGTCCCGACCAGATGCTCCACGCGTCCACCTTGCCGCTGCCGAAGGCGGGTGCGGCGTCCGGCGGGTTGAGGTAGGTGAAGGTGACCGAGTCGCGCGGCACGTTGTACTTCTCCAGCGCGGCGACGAGCAGGAACTCGCCCAGGCCGGCCTTGTTCACCGCGACGGTCTTGCCGGCCAGGTCGGCGACCTTGGTGATGCCGGATCGCGGCAGCGTCAGGATCGAGGAGAGCCGGGGCTTGGAAGTGGACCAGGCGACGAACTTGAGCTTGTTGCCGGAGAGCAGCGCCTGGTCGGCCGGGGTGGAGCTGCCGCCGAAGCTGAAGTCGGCGGTGTTGGTGGCGACGGCCTGCAGGGTCGGCGCGTGGTTCGGGAACGGGCCGACCCACTCGACGTCGATGCCCTGGTCCTTGAGGGTCTTCTCGAAGACGCCGCGGGTCTTGGGCACCGAGATCACGCCGTAGGTGAGCCGCACCTTCTTGCGCCCGTTGGCCTCCGCCGCGTTGTCGCCGCAGGCCGCGAGCACGGGTAGAGCGAGTGCGGCTCCCAGCAGTGAGCGGCGGGACAGGGTCACTTGGTACCTCCGGAGTAGTTCGGGTGCCAGGCCAGGAGGCGTCGCTCCAGGGCGCGGGCGATGAGATCGGTGCTCAGGCCGATGAGGGCGTACAGGACGATCACCAGGACGATCACGTCGGTCTGCAGGAACTCGCGGGCGTTGGTGGCCATGAAGCCGATGCCGGCGGGCGCGCCGACGGTCTCGGCGATGACCAGGGCCAGCCACGCGTTGGTCAGCGCCAGCCGGACGCCCAGCAGGACCTACGGCAGCGCGCCGGGCAGGATCACCGTGCGGACCAGCCGCAGCCGCGGCAGGCCGATGACCCGGCCCATCTCCAGCAGCTTCGGGTCGACCTGGCGGATGCCGAGCACGGTGTTGAGGTAGATCGGGAAGAGCGTGCCGAGCGCCACCAGGAAGTAGCGCCCGCTCTCGCCGACGCCGAACCACATCATGACCAGCGGCAGGATCGCCAGGAACGGGATGGCCCGGATGATCTGGATGTTGCGGTCCACGATGGCCTCGGCGAGCCGGGAGAAGCCGGTCAGCACCCCGAGCACCAGGCCGACGCTGCCGCCGATGGCGAGGCCGATGGCGGCGCGCTTGAGGCTCTCCCACAGGTGGGTGGGCAACTCGCCGGTCTCGGTGAGCCGCCACGCGGTGGCCCCGACCGAACTCGGTGCCGGTAGCACGTTGGGGGTGATGATTCCGGCCCGGGCCAGCAGCTCCCACGTGAGCAACAGCAACAGGGGAACGACCCAGGAGATCACCCGGTACGGCAGCCCGCGCCGGCGCGTCCCGGAAGCGGCCGGGGTGCTCGTGGACGCTGCCGGCGGGCTGACCGCGGCGGCGATGGTGGGAGTGGACATGGCCGAACTCTCGCTCATCCAAGTTCTGCATGTCAACTGAACCCCATAGGTTTACTAGGATATGGGATCACCGTTGACACAAACCCAGGAAGAGGGGCAGGTTTGGGCTATGCCCACCTCCGCCGCGGACGCCCAGACCTTGCCGCCTCCTCGGCTTTCCCACCTGGTGGAAGTGACGGCTGCCCTGGCCGCCCACGCCGAGCAGCACGACCGCACCGCCGATCTGCCCCGCGCCGGCCTGGCCGTGGTGCACGAGGCCGGCCTGCTCACCCTCACCGTCGGCACCGCGCACGGCGGCCCGGGCGGCGGCCTCGCCGACACCGTGCGCACCCTGACCGCCCTCGGACAGGGCGATCCCTCGGTCGCGCTGATCAGCGCGATGACGTTGTTCGCCCACGCCGGCTCCGCCGCCTGGCCCGCCGACCTCTACGCGCAGGTGCTCGCCGAGTCGGCGCGGCGGCCGACGCTGATCAACGCCCTGCGGGTCGAGCCGGACCTCGGCACCCCGGCCCGGGGCGGCCTGCCGGCCACCACCGCCCGGCGGACCGCCGAGGGCTGGGAGCTGACCGGCCACAAGATCTTCTCCACCGGCGCGGCCGGCTTGCGCTGGATGCAGGTCTGGGCCCGGACCGACGAGGATCCGGTACGCACCGGAGCGTTCCTGGTCCGCGCCGACTCCCCCGGCATCACCGTCGAGCGCACCTGGGACCACCTCGGCCTGCGCGCCTCGCGCAGCGACGACGTGACCTTCGACCGGGTGCCGGTGCCGTTCGGCGCGACGCTGGACCTGGCCGAGCCCGGTCCGCCCGGCGCCGACCCCGGCGGGCTGCGCGCGTGGAACGCCCTCGGCATCGCCGCGATCTATCTCGGCGTGGCCGCCGCGGCCCGCGACTGGCTCACCGGCTACCTGCGGGAACGGGTGCCCACCAGCCTCGGCCAACCGCTGGCGTCGCTGCCGCGGTTCCAGAGTGAAGTAGGCCTGATCTCCGCCCGGTTGTTCACCGCGACGACGCTGGTCGACGCCGTCGCGCAGGCCGTCGACCGGGGCGAGCAGGTCGGCTCCGCCCAGCCCGGCATCGCCAAGACCGTCGCCACCACTGCCGCCATCGACGCGGTGCAGCGCGCCGTGGCCCTGGTCGGCAACGCCGGGCTCAGCCGCCGCAACCCGCTGGAGCGCCACCTGCGCGACGTGCTCTGCGGCCGCGTGCACACCCCGCAGGACGACGTCGTCCTCACCTCCGCCGGCCGCGCTTTCCTGGAAAGGACCACCTGATGACCGTCGAGTTCGTCGGCATGATCGGCACCCGGGACGTGTCCGAGACCCGAAGCCCCGCCGGGCCGCCGATCGACCCCGGCTACGTGCGGCGGTTCAGCCGGGCGCACGAGGACGCCGGCTTCGACCGGGTGCTGATCGGCTACGGATCGTCCACTCCGGACGGGACCCAGGTGGCCGCGTACGCCGCCGCGCACACCGAGCGCCTCGGGCTGCTGGTCGCGCACCGGCCCGGCTTCGTCGCCCCGACCACCGCCGCGCGCACCTTCGCGACCCTGGACCAGCTCTCCGGCGGCCGGGTCGCGGTGCACACCATCACCGGTGGTTCGGACGCCGAGCAGCGCCGCGACGGCGACTACCTGGGCAAGGACGACCGGTACGCCCGCACCGAGGAGTACCTGGGCATCCTGCGCCGCGCCTGGTCGTCGCCGGAGCCGTTCTCGCACGAGGGCCGGTTCTACCGGTTCGAGGACTTCGCCCTGCTGGCCCAGCCCGCACACCGGATACCGCTGTACTTCGGCGGCTCGTCGGCGGCGGCATACCGGGCCGGCGGGGCCGTCGCCGACGTCTTCGCCCTCTGGGGTGAGCCGCTACGGGAGACCGCCGAACAGATCGCCTCCGTCCAGGCATCGGCCGCCGCGGCCGGGCGCGGCCCGCTGGGCATCAGCGTCTCGTTCCGGCCGATCCTGGCCGCCACCGACGAGCTGGCCTGGGCCCGGGCCGAGCGGATCCTCGCCACCATCGAGGCCAGCCGGGGCGGCAAGGGCTCGTTCACCGGCGACCAGACCCGGGTGCTGGGCGGGCCCGACCCCGAGAACGTCGGCTCGCAGCGCCTGCTCGCGGCCGCCGCCAAGGGCGACCGGCACGACCGGGCACTGTGGACCGCGACCGCCCGGGCCAGCGG
Organism: Actinoplanes sp. ATCC 53533; assembly: GCF_003947245.1. Lineage (NCBI taxonomy): Bacteria > Bacillati > Actinomycetota > Actinomycetes > Micromonosporales > Micromonosporaceae > Actinoplanes > Actinoplanes sp. ATCC 53533. Next base: position 41,371 of record NZ_QHHV01000008.1, read on the forward strand.
CGCCCAGGGCAACTCGACCGCCCTGGTCGGCTCGCCCGAGACCGTCGCCCGGGCCCTGCTGGACTACGTCGACCTCGGCGTCACCACGATCCTGATCCGCGGTTACGACCCCGTCGACGACGCGGTCGACTACGGCCGGCACCTCATTCCGCTCGTCAAGCAGGAGCTCGCCCACCGTTCCCTCGTTTCCGCTTAGGGGCCCTCACCATGACCGTCACTCCCCTCCACCAGGACCGTGCCGTGGACGCCGACCTCTTCCGGGCGCTGCTGCGCCGGCACGCCGCCGCCGTCGTCGTGATCACCGCGCCGGGCGCGCCGCCGGCCGGCTTCACCGCCACCTCGTTCACCTCCGTCTCCCTCGACCCGCCGCTCGTCTCGTTCTGCCTGGCCAGGACGGCCTCGGCGTGGCCGGCCGTGGAGTCGGCGGCCACCATCGCGGTGCACGTCCTGACCAGGGAGCAGGAGCACATCGCCCGCACCTTCGCGACCCGGGGCATCGACCGCTTCGCCGCGCACGGCGCCTGGCGGGCCGGGCCGGACGGGGTGCCGCTGCTCGACGGCGTGCTGGCCAGGATCGTGTGCCGGGTGACCCAGCGGGTGGAGGCCGGCGACCACATCATCGTGCTGGCCGCCCCCGAGGTGGGTGAGCACCACGCGGACGCGACGGTCACCCCGCTGGTCTACCACGACGGCACGTACGCGCACCTCAAGCGGTCGGCGTAGATGGAGGTCCACTGGTTCCTGCCCACCGCCGGGGACGGTCACGGCATCACCGGCGGCGGGCAGGCCGCGGCCACCGTGGTCACCGAACGGCCGCCGGACCTCGGCTACCTGTCCCTGGTGGCCCGGGCGGCCGAGCGGCTCGGCTTCACCGGGGTGCTCACGCCCACCGGCACCTTCTGCGAGGACGCCTGGCTCACCACGGCTGCCCTGCTCACCGAGACGTCCACGCTGAAGTTCCTGGTCGCCTTCCGCCCCGGGCTGGTGTCGCCGACGCTGGCCGCCCAGATGGCGTCCACCTACCAGCGGATCTCCGGTGGCCGGCTGCTGCTCAACGTGGTCACCGGCGGCGAGTCCACCGAGCAGCGGCGCTTCGGCGACTGGCTGGACCACGACCAGCGGTACGCGCGGACCGCCGAGTTCCTCCAGGTGCTGCGCGGCTCCTGGGCCGGCGTGCCGTTCGACTTCATCGGCGAGCACTACCGGATCGCGGGGGCGACGACGCGGGAGCCGCCGGATCCCGTACCCCCGATCTTCTTCGGCGGGTCCTCGCCGCCGGCGCTGCGGGTGGCCGCGGCCCACGTGGACACGTATCTGACCTGGGGTGAACCCCCGGCCGCCGTCGCGGCAAAGCTGGCCGCGGTGCGCGCGCTGACCGATCGCCCCCTGACGTACGGGATCAGGCTGCACGTCATCACCCGGGACACCGCCGACGAGGCGTGGGCGGCGACGCGCGCCCTGCTCGACCGGGTGCCGCCGGCCGCCGTCGAGGCCGCCCGGGAGCGCTTCACCCGTACCGAATCGGAGGGTCAGCGCCGGATGGCCCGGCTGGCCGGCGGCGACTCGCTCGAGGTCTCGCCGAATCTGTGGGCCGGCTTCGGGCTGGTCCGGCCGGGCGCGGGCACCGCGCTGGTCGGCAGCCACGCCGAGGTCGCCGAGCGGATCGCCGAATATCACGAGCTCGGCATCGAGCACTTCATCCTGTCCGGACAACCACACCTGGAGGAGGCCTACCGCTTCGGCGAGGGCGTCCTCCCCCTACTGAAACTGGGAGCAAGCGCATGAGTGGAATCGTTGTCGTGTCGGGTAATCCGCGTCCGGGATCGCGGACCTCCACCCTGGCCGCGGCCGTGGGCGAGGCGCTGGGCGGTGCCGCCGCCGTGGTGGAGGTGGGCGCGCTCGGCCCGGGTCTGCTGACTCCGGGCGACGCCGCCACGGCCGCTGCGGTGACCGCGATCCGCGAGGCGGACGTGCTGGTCGTGGCCACGCCCACGTACAAGGGCAGCTACACCGGGGTGCTCAAGGTGCTGCTCGACCAGCTGCCCGCCGCCGCGCTGGCCGGCAAGCGGGCCGTACCGGTGGTGACCGCCGGCGTCGCACCCCAGGCCGCGGCCGCCGCGGCGCTGCTCGCGCAGTTGCTGGGCGAGCTCGGCGCGGATGTCTCGCCGGCGCTGCCGGTGGTGGAGGCCGAGCTGGGCGAGTCGACGGCCCTCGCGGAGAAGTACGCCGCGGCGCACGGCCGGTGATTGGCGGCGGCTTGTCACGATGATCCCTATGGAGATTCTCGTGACCGTCGCCCTCGTCGTGCTGCTGGCCGGCCTGATCCTGCTGGGGCTGGCATCGTCGGCGAACTCCCGCCGGGAGCAGCTGCGGTCGGCCGCGCGGCTCACCGCGATCGAGCGGAAGCTGGACGCGGTGGTCGCGCATCTCGGCATCACCGTCCGCGAGCGGGAGATGCCCGAGGTGCTCCGGCTGATCTTCGCCGACCAGCGGATCGCGGCGATCAAGGTCTACCGCGAGGAGACCGGGGCGAGCCTGCTGGAGGCCAAGAACGCGGTCGACGCGATCGCCTCCCAGCACGGGCGCTGACCGGGCCGCCGGAATACTCGCTTGCGTGCCGGGCCACCGCTCAGCATCGTGAGCCAGGTGAGCGACATGCCCGAGCGGTGGAGCCAGGCCAGCGTCTATCCCGACATGTGGGCGGATCCCGACAAGGATCCCCGCAACAACGACGGCGTCAGCCCGGACGGCGAGCTGGCGACGCTGCAGGACTTCCTGCGGAACTACCGGCTGACCCTGCTGATGAAGTGCGAGGGGCTGGATCCGGAGAGGCTGGCGCGCCGGTCGGTGCCGCCGTCGACCATGTCGCTGCTGGGCCTGCTCCGCCACCTCGCCGAGGTGGAGCGGGACTGGCGCAACTGGGTGCTGCCGGCGGACCCGGCGCCGAAGCTGTACGGAGCGGGTGGCGCCGACTTCGAGGGAGCCGTCGCGGAGCAGGCGCTGGTCGAGAGCGCCTACGCCGACCTCGCTCGCGAACAGGCGGCAACCGACGCCGTGCTGGCGGCGTATCCGGACCTCGGCACGCGGGTGGGCCAGGACGGCATCGCCGTGCGGGAGCTGCTGGTGCACCGGATCGAGGAGTACGCCCGCCACTGCGGGCACGCCGACCTGCTGCGCGAACGCGTCGACGGCCGGGTGGGCCAGTAGCTGTCCCGGGGCGGCCTGCTCGACACCGCCGCCTAGAGTGCGCCTGTGTCCACGCTCACTCCCGCATATCGGTGGACACTCGGCGTCTTCCTGATCGTCGTGGCCGCCACCTGGTGGCGGCCGCCGTACCCGGCCGAGCAGGCCATGCACCACTCGCTCACCGTGCTGGGACTGGCGGCGCTGCTGCTCGTGCAGCGCCGCCGGCCGCTGCCGTACTCGTCGTTCCTGCTGATCGTGATCTTCCTGGTCCTGCACTCGGTGGCGGCCCGGTGGATCTACTCGTTCGTGCCCTACGACGACTGGACCCGGCAGCTGTTCGGGGTACGGCTCTCCGACCTGTTCGGCTGGCACCGCAACAACTTCGACCGCCTGGTGCACCTCTCGTACGGCCTCTGCTTCGGCCCGGTGCTGTTCCACCGGCTACGGGTGGGCGGCCGGAGCATCCGCTGGGCGGCGCTGGTGGCGGTGGACCTGGTGCTGTCGACGAGCGCGGTCTACGAGCTGTTCGAGTGGGGCATCGCGATGACCCTCGCACCGGGCGCGGCGGAGGCGTACAACGGCCAGCAGGGTGACATGTGGGACGCCCAGAAGGACATGTCCCTGGCGACCGGCGGGGCGGTGCTCGCGGTGACGATCGCCGCCCTGGTCGCATACCGGAAGACCCGCCGGTAGGCCACGACCCCGATTTTGGCTCTGGCCGGGCCTCCGGTCCGCTGTGAGGCTGGGCCGATGATCAGCTTCGCGTCCCTGCTCGGCGTCACGGCCGTCGCCCTCGGCATGGTGCTCACCCCCGGCCCGAACATGATGTACCTGGTCTCGCGCAGCATCACCCAGGGCCGGCGCGCCGGGATCGTCTCGCTCGGCGGCGTCGCGATCGGCTTCCTGGTCTACCTGACCGCCGCCAACCTCGGCCTCTCGATGATCTTCGTGCACGTCCCCGAGGCGTACACGGCGGTCAAGCTGGCCGGCGCGGCCTACCTGGGCTGGCTCGCCGTCAAGACGTTGCGGCCGGGCGGCACCTCGGTCTTCGCGCCGGGCGAGCTCCCGGTCGACTCGACCCGGCGGTTGTTCACCATGGGCCTGCTGACCAACCTGCTGAACCCGAAGGCCGCGATCATGTATCTGTCGCTGATCCCGCAGTTCGTGCGCCCGGACGACGGGCACGCGCTCACCCAGGGCTTCCTCCTCGGCGGCGTGCAGATCCTGGTGAGCCTGACGGTCAACCTGCTGATCGTGTCGGCGGCGGGCGGCATCGCGGTCTTTCTGGCCCGGCGGCCGGGCTGGCTGCGCATGCAGCGCTATGTCATGGGTACGGTGCTCGGCGCGCTCGCGGTCCGCCTCGCCACTGATCGCGCCCGCCCCGCGTGACGCCATCAGCAACAATCGCAAGAACCCCCGTTGGAACAGCCGCCAGGGCTGACTCCCGCGATAACGTGACATGCGAACGGGCCGGGAACCCGCCGCCACGGGTCCCCGGCCCCTCGCCCGCGAGCCCGAAGCAGTGCCCTAGATCACATCCCGAAGCCGGCCGCGGACCCCGACACTGACCCGATGGAACCTCGCGTGCATCCGGTGTCCTCCACGGACGGCGTCACCCTCACCGTCGAGGAGTACGGATCACCCGGCCGCGCCGCGTCCGTGGTGTTCCTGCCCGCGCTCGGGGTGCCGGTGGCCTACTACCGTCCACTGTTCCGCGCCTGGATGCTGTCGGGGCGGCACATCCTCGGCGTGGAGCTGCGCGGCATGCCGCAGAGCCCGGTCGCCGACCTGCGACGCGATTCGTTCGGCTACGCCCACCTGGTCCGGGAGGATCTGCCCGCGGTCTTCACGGATCCCGCCGTCGCCGCGGCGGACCGGATCGTGCTGGTGGGACACAGCCTGGGCGGTCAGCTCGCGCTGCTGTCGGGCGCCGCCCGCACCGTACGCCCCGACGCCGTCGTCACCCTCGGCACGGGCACGAGCTCCCCGTTCGCCCGCAGTGGCCGGCTGGCCCGGGCCCAGCGCGCCGCCGGCGTCCGCTTCGTCGGCGCGGTGACCTGTTCGCTGGGCTACTGGCCGGGGCACCGGTTCGGCTTCGGCGGCCGGCAGCCCCGCACCCTGATGTCCGACTGGGGTTACGAGGCCCGGCACGGCCGCTACCGGCTGCGCGGCGACCGGACGGACTACGAGACCGCGCTGGGCAACCTGGCCGTGCCCGCGCTGCTGATCGACATCGCGGGCGACCGGATGATCACCCGGTCGGCCGTCGACCACCTGGCGGCCCGGCTCCCGGCCGACGTCGACCGGGCCACTGTCGACGCTGTCCCGGACCACTTCCTGTGGGCCCGCCGCGCCCCCGAGAAGGTCATCTCCCGAGTCGAGAGCTGGCTCACCAGCCGCGGCCTGTAGGTCTGTCCAGACGAGACGGTGCAGCCTCCGGCCGGCGCGGAGGCCGCGGTCAGCGGCGGTAGGTCCGCTTGGAAGTGGCCGTGACGTTGCCGGCCTTGTCATAGCCGCGCAGCTGCACGCTGAACTTCTTGCCGTACCTCTTCGGGTTGAGCGTGAAGGCGTAGCCGGCCTTGGTGTCGGTCGCCACCACCTTGCCGTTGACCAGTAGTTGCACCCGCGCGACGCCGTTGCGATCGGAGGCCGAGGCGGCCAGCTTGACGGCCTTCTTCAGCTTGGCGCCGTTCTTCGGCGCCTTGGTCAGCTTCAGCGTGGGTGCGACGGTGTCGTTGACCACGACCCGGCGGGCGACGGTGGTGTGGCCCAGCTTGTCTGTCACGACCCACTCGATGGTGTGCGGACCCTGCGCCTTCAGCGCCTTGGTCCAGGTCATCGGCGAACTGGTGGCCCGGCCGCCGGTGACCCGCGCCGACCGGATGCCGCTCGGGTCGGAAGCCTGGACGGTGGTCCGCACGCTGCCCCGGACCAGTGCCCGGTGTCCGGGAGTGATCGAGCGGACGGCCGGGCCCGCGTTGTCCACGCGGTATCCGCCGTACGCCAACTGGATGTTGCCGGCCCGGTCGGAGATCCGGATCCCCACGGACTGGTCGCCGTCGAAACCATCGGTGTCCCAGGTCATGGTCCACGGCGCGGCGGCGCTTCGGGCCAGGACCCTGCCCTCGAAGTCACGGATCTCCATGCGCTCGACGTCCTCGGCCACGTTGGTGGCTTGGAACGTGACCACGCCGCTGACCGTCGACCCGAGCGCCGGGGTGATGGTCACCTCGGGCTCGCGCCCGTCGACCCGGACCAGGGTGCTCCGCTCGCCGCTGTTGCCGGCGGCGTCGAAGGCTCGGATGGTGACCAGTGCCTCCTGCCTGTCCAGCCTGGACGGCGGCATCACCCAGACCTGCTGCGGCACCTCGCCCTCGTACGTCTCGTAGACCGTTCCGTTCACCAGCACCTGCACCTTGGTGACCCCGACATCGTCGGACCAGACCGGCGTGACCAGCTGGAACAGCGGCAGCAACTGGCCGTCGACCAGGCCGGTGGCGGAGACGGCCGGCGGACTGGTGTCGGTGCTGCCCGCGGCGGTCAGCGCCGGCAGGCCGGCGACCAGCGGCCGGTCGACGGCGTGGGCCGGTGCGGCCAGCGCGAACGAGGCGGTGACAACGGCTAGCCCGGCGAACGCGCGCCGGACCGAAGGGTGATTCATCGAGGTCCTCCCGTGACCCTCGGCGAATATCGAGGCACGTCGCATCCTAGAGGTCACCGGAGGCACCCGCTGTCCTGTTCGGCCGGTGCCGAGGTCAGCCGCCGCGGGCGAAGAGCGCCAGGCGGACCCGGTTCGGGCTGTCGGTCTTGGTCATCAGGCTGGTGATGTGGGTCTTCACCGTCGTCACGCCGATGTGCAGGCGGTCGGCGATCTCGGTGTTGGACAGCCCGTCCGCCACCAACTCCAGCACGTCCCGTTCGCGCGCGGTCAGCCCGGTCGCCTGCCGCGGTTGCCCCGCCCGGGCCGCGACCGCCCGGGTGACCAGCCGCCGCAACACCTCCTGGCTGAACGGGCTCTCCCCCGCCGCGGCCCGCCGGATCCCGTCCAGCAGCTCGACCGGCGGCGCGTCCTTGAGCAGGAAGCCGCAGGCCCCGGCGGTGAGCGCCGGGTAGAGGTGGTCGTCGTCGCCGAAGGTGGTCAGCACGACGACCCGGGCGGCCGGGCGTTCGGCGAGGATGCGCCCGGTCGCCGTGATGCCGTCGACCCCGGGCATGCGCAGGTCCATGACGATGACGTCGGGGACGAGCCGGGCGGCGAGCGAGATCGCGTCGCGCCCGTTCTCCGCCTCGCCGACCACCGTCAGGTCGGCCTCGGCGTCGCAGAGCATCCGCAGCCCGGCGCGGATCAGCGGCTGGTCGTCGACCAGCAGCAGCCGGATCACGCGGCCCCCGCCGCCGGCAGCGGCCGGGTCGCCGGCAGCACGGTCTCGACGCGCCAGCCGGCTGCCACCGGGCCGGCCGTGAGCCGGCCGCCCAGCACCTCGACCCGCTCGCGCATCCCGATCAGACCGTGGCCGCCGCCGGACGGCAGCCCGGGCACGACCCCGCCGCCGTCGTCCGCCACCGACCAGACGACGTCCCCGTCGCGGACCTCCACGCGCAGGCTGGCGTGGGCCGCCGGGCCGGCGTGCTTGGCCACATTGGTCAGCGCCTCCTGGGTCAGCCGCAGGACCGCCAGGCTCCGGACCACGTCCAGCGTGCCGGCCTCCGGCGCGATCGTCGCCGCCACCGTCAGCCCCGCCCGCTGGGCCGTCTCCACCGCCGCTTCGAGAGCCGCCGGCAGGGCGCCGGGCTCGATCGCCGTGAGCGCCGCGTCGGTACGCCGCGACGGATCACGCAGCACCTCGACCAGCCGGCGCAGGTCCGCCAGCGCGGCCGTGCCCGTGCCGTGCACGTCGTCGAAGACCTCGGTCACCCGCGGATCCACCTGCGGCAGCACGTGCCGGGCCACGCCGACCCGCAGGACCATCGACGCCACGTGGTGCGCGACCACGTCGTGCAGCTCGCGGGCGATCGCCGAACGCTCGTCCGCCCGGGCCGCCCGGCTCTCCGATTCCGCCCGGCGCTGCGCCTGCACGCCCAGCTCGCGCGTGGTGCGGATGACCAGGCCGAGCAGCACCGGCAGGCCGACCACGACCAGCAGCCCGGAGATCGGCGCCACGATCGGTGACGGCGGCCGGCCCAGGGTGAAGGCCAGATAGACCGCCACCACCAGGGCCACGCCGGACCACAGGACGCGCGGCCGGCTCGCCCACATGGCCAGTTCGAACAGAAGCCAGCTGGTGCCCACCTGGTTGATCGTCGGGTCGTCGAGCAGGATGAACGCCGGCACCAGCAGGGCGACCTGGGCGAGCAGGCCGAGCACGCGCCGGCGATGGAAGATCAGCGCGCAGGCGAAGGCCGCCGCGGCGAGCAGCAACTGCATCGGGGTCGGTGGGACGCCGTCGTGGTTGAGGAACAGATAGCTCACGCCGCTCAGGTCGAGCAGCAGCAGCCGCACGAGCGTGTCACGCGCGTCGAAGAGCCGGCCCACCCATCCCACGAGGACCACCCTAGGCGCTCCGGTCGGCGGTGTAGCGGGTCCGGACCAGCAGATAGACCAGCAGCCCCAGGGGACCGAGCAGGATCGTCAGCACCAGCACCGGCGACATGATCAGCGCGGGCACGGCCCGCTCCCGGCTGTCCAGCCAGGACCAGCGGCCCACGAAGAGATCGAACGCGATCATGTGGGCCCAGGCCGCTGCCGCGCCGTCGGCCGTGCCGAGCAGTTCCCGTACGCCGCCGAGGGTGGGCGAGGCGACCGCCGGCAGCACCTCGCCGAGGGCGGGGATGACCAGCAGCGCGTAGATCAGCACGACCGGCAGCACGATCAGCGGCGAGGCGACGATCCGCCGGGTCCAGGACCAGCCGGGCACCAGGATCATCAGCACCCAGAACGGCGCGGCGACCGCGAACGTGAGCCCGAACAGCACCCCGGTCATGCCCTGCTCCCCGTTCGCTCGACACGGTCGATCATGCCGCAAGCTCAAGCTCAAGCGCCGGCCGGCGGCGGGTGACCACCACGATCGTGGCGACCGCCGTCGCGGCGGCCAGGCCGGCCCAGGCTGCCAGCGTCAGGGCGTCGGGTCGCAGCAGCGGCTGGCCACGCAGCGCCTGCCAGGTCAGCAGCAGCGTGAGGGTGCCATAGGCGAGGCCGCCGATCAGCAGCAGCCGGACCCGGGTCAGCTCGTCGAGCCGGTTGCCGAGCAGCAGGGCGAGCAGCGGCAGCGCCTGCAGCGCGTGCAGGCCGATGAAGTGCCCGATCCGCAGGTCTCCGCCGGTGGTGCTCCAGCCGACCACCGGCAGCCCCGGGCCGCCGTCGGGCACGCCGACGCTGTGCCCGAACTGGTTCGGCTGCACCATCGGGATGGCCGCGACCAGCCCGAGCAGCGACAACCCGAGGCCCCAGCGGACGGCGTGCGAGGACGCCCGGTCGGCGAACCGCTGCCGGAGCACCGCGATGCCGATCACGAAGTGCGCGATGAACAGCACCATGATCGAGATGCTCATGACCTGCCAGAGGGCGGCGTTGAGCGGGCTGGTCTCGTTGTAGTGGCTGGTCTGGCCGCGCACGACCTGGGTCACGATGACGACCATCTCGGCGACCGACATGGCCACCAGGACCGTGGCGGACCACTCGGCGACGCGGCTGCGCCGCGGCAGCAGGGAGAGCATCCACGCGAGGGTGGCGGTGTAGAGGGTGAAGGAGACCGCGAACTTGAACGGCTTGAGCCAGATCGGGGCGCCGGTCAGGACGCGCGGGTCGGCGAAGACCCCGACCGCCGCGACGACGGCGACGGCGGCCATCGCGGCGGCGAAGATCATCAGCGGGCGGTGCCAGCGCAGCACGTTTGTCATGACCTCATGCTTTCGGCGCCGGCCGGCGGTTTCGCCCGCCCGCGGGCCCGTCTCGCGGCCGGTGGTCGGAGCCGTCCTCCTCCCTGGGTAGGAGGTCGCCATACTGTCCGCGTGAATGAGGTCGTGTTCCCCCGGTCCGAGGACGGTCGGCGCAGCGGTTCGGCGCTGGGCCGGGCGGTGGTCGCGGACGCGTTGCGGGTCGCGGATCCGGCGGCGGCCGCCGCGGCGGAGCGGGAGAGCGACTGGCGTACGGGCTACCTGCGGCACTTCCGGGCCCTGGTCGAGGCCGGGTTGGACGGCGGCTACGACATCGCGCGGGCCGGGCTCGCGTCCGTGCACAGCCGGATGCGGGTGACCCGGGGCGACGACGACATCGCGCTCGACGAGGTCTTCACGGCCGGGGCCCGGCCGCTGGAGACCGTCACGATCCACGGCGAGGGCAAGCCCGAGCAGGAGCTCAGCGTGCCGTACCGGGGTGAGCTCCTGCGCGGTGACACGCTGCTGCGGCAACTCGACCGCTGGGTGGAGCAGGGCACGATCGAGCCCTCGTGCGCCGAGGCGGTCCGCGAGGTGGCCGCCGAGCCGGACTGGCTGGACCTCGCCGATCAGCGGCTGGTGGTGCTGGGCGCGGGCGCCGAGATGGGACCGCTGCCCGCCGTGCTGGCCTGGGGCGGCACGGTCGTCGGCGTCGACCTGCCCCGGCCGTCGGTCTGGGCCCGGGTGGCGGCCACCGCCCGGCAGAGCGGGGGCACGCTGATCGCGCCCGGTGCCACGATCGAGGGTGCGGGCGTGGATCTGCTGACCGGGCTGCCGGCGGCGGCGCGCTGGCTGCTCGGCATCGAGGGCCGGCTGGTGCTCGGCAACTACGTGTACGCGCCCGGCGCGGCGTACCCCCGGCTCTCGGCCGCCGTCGACGCGCTGGCCGAGCATGTGCGGCGGCAGCGACCCGGCACCGCCCTGGCCTTTCTCGCCACGCCGACGGACGCCTTCGCGGTGCCGGCCGGCGCGGTCGCGCAGGCCACGGCCCGGTACCGGGAGCGGCCGGCGGCCGCGAAGGCGCTCGCCGCCCTGTCCGGCGGCCGGCTGCTGCAGCCCAACTACCCGCCCGGCGCCGACCCGGGCATCGCCGACAGCCTGGTGCCGCAGCAGGGCCCGAACTACGCGCTGGCCAAGCGGATCCAGCGCTGGCGGGCGTCGGTGGCCCGGCAGGAGGGCACGACGGTGAGCTTCTCGGTCGCGCCGCCCACCCGGACCCGCTCGGTGACCAGCAACCGGCTGCTCGCCGCGGCCTACGCGGGCGCGCACGTGTTCGGCGCGGAGATCTTCGAACCGGCCACCAGCAACCGGCTGATGGCGGTGCTGCTGGTGCACCAGCTCCGCAAGCCACGACCGGCGGCGCCGAGCACGTGGACGGACGAGGCGGTCGGCGCGGCGCACGGCGGGCTGTGGCGGATCGCGTACCAGTCGCGGACCGCGCTCGGGCTGGCCGCCGTCCGCGGTCTGCCGGCGGCGCTGCGCCGGAGCTAGGCTCCAGCAATGGAGATCGCCGGGCTGGTCCTCGCCGCGGGCGCCGGCCGCCGGTACGGGATGCCGAAGGCGCTGGTGGCGCACCGCGGCGACCTGCTCGTGCGCCGCGCGGCCGGCGCGCTGCGGGAGGCCGGCGTGACCGAGCCCGTGGTCGTGGTCGGCGCCGAGGCCGCGCGGGTCCGCGCGATCGCGCCCGAATTGACCTTTGTCGAAAATCCGGACTGGGCGACCGGGATGGCCTCGTCGCTGCGCGCCGGCCTGGCGGCACTGGCCGCCGGCCCGGCCGGCGCGGCGGTGGTCCTGCTGGTCGACATGCCCGGCGTCACCCCCGCTGCGGTGCGCGCCATCGCCGCCGACGCCACCCCGGACGCCCTGGTGATGGGCGGCTACGACGGGCGCCGGTCGCATCCGGTGCTGCTCGGCCGCGAGCACTGGGCCGGAGTCGCGCGCAGCGCCACCGGCGACCGCGGCGCCCGCGAATATCTGCGCGCGCATGCCGACCGGGTCCGGGTCGTCCCGGTCGGCCATCTCGCGGACGACACCGACCTCGACGTTCCGGAGCAGGTGACCGATCATGCGTGACGTCCTGGACGATCTTCTCCGCTGGTGGCGCGACGGCGAAGCGGCCGGGCTGGCGACCGTCACCGCCACCTGGTCGAGCGCGCCCCGGCAGCCGGGCGCGGCGATGCTGGTGAGCGCCGAGGGCACCGCGGTCGGCAGCGTCTCCGGCGGCTGCGTCGAGGGAGCGGTCTACGAGCTGTGCCGCGAGGTCGCCGGCACCGGCCAGCCGCGGACAGTTCGGTACGGCATCAGCGACGACGACGCTTTCGAGGTCGGGCTGCCCTGTGGCGGCACGATCGAGCTCTTCGTGGAGCGGGCCGGCTTCCCCGAGCTGCCCGTGCTCGCCGAGGCCGTCGCCGCGGACCGGCCGGTGGCGCTGCTGACGTGCGTGGAGGGCCCGCCGGAGCGGCTCGGCGGGCATTTGGTCATCACCGGCGACACCCGGCACGGTTCGCTCGGCGGCGACCGGCTGGACGACGCGGCCACGGACGACGGCCGCGGGATGCTCGCCGCCGGGCGCACCGGGCTGCTGCACTACGGCCCGGCCGGCGAGCGCCGCGGCGCCGGGCTGACCGTGCTGGTCAGCTCGTTCGCGCCGGCCGCCCGGATGATCGTGTTCGGGGCGACCGACCATGCCGCGGCGGTCGCCCGGATCGGCGCGTTCCTCGGCTACCGGGTGACGGTCTGCGACGCCCGGCCGGTCTTCGCCACCGCCCGGCGCTTCCCCGACGCCGACGAGGTCGTCGTCGACTGGCCGCACCGCTATCTCGCCGCGGAGGCCGAGGCCGGGCGGATCGACCCGCGCACGGTGCTGTGCGTGCTGACCCACGATCCGAAGTTCGACGTGCCGGTGCTGGAGGTGGCGCTCGAGCTGCCGGTCGCGTACGTCGGCGCGATGGGCTCCCGGCGCACCCACGACGACCGCCTCAAGCGGCTGCGCGAGACCGGCCTCGACCCGGCCGCGCTCGCCCGGCTGGCCTCCCCGATCGGGCTCGACCTGGGCGCGCGCACCCCGGAGGAGACCGCGGTGAGCATCGCGGCCGAGATCGTCGCCATGCGCTGGAACGGCACCGGGGAGCGGCTCACCGGCACCTCGGGGCCGATCCACGCCTAGCTTGAGTTTTAACCCGTTCGGCGTGGCCGTGGGGTGGTCGAGGTCTTCTTGGATTTCGTGCCGTTTTGAGGTTTGGCCTTGGTGACGATGTGGACGTCGTGGCGGGTGGCAGGGTGCTGGTTTCGCCGGCCGGTGGGTCGGCCGGGTCCTGGCCGGGAGGGTTTCGGTGCGCTGGTGGGAGTGCCTGTTTGAGCGTGTAGGTGCCGAAACCCTCGCCGGACTCGGGCTGGGGTGAGTCGCTGTGGCGGGGCCGGGCGTTCCCAGGGCCGGCGTAGATCAGCGACCAGCGTCCGGGCGAGGCGTAGCTGGGTATAGGCGGCGAGCAGGAGCCAGGTCCAGCGGTCGGCGGCAGCCGGGTCGCGCAGTTTCGGGCTGGTCCAGCCCAGTGTTTGTTTGAGCATCCGGAAGGTGTGCTCAGTCACCCACTCGTGGGACACCTGAAGATGACGGTTCGTCGCATACTGAGCCAATACTTACGGTAGTCGCGTTGTTGCGGCTGGTCGATTTGGTTGACCGGCTGCGGCGCCGGGTGGGTCAGGTCGGTGATCAGAGCAGATGTCACGAAGTGACGGCGAGCCCCCCGATGCCTGGTGTGGGAGTCGTTGGACAGCGACCGGCGGGCGATAGTGATACGGCTGTTGGGGACGTGGGCGACCCGGGCAGTGACGAGCCAGGACGGCCGTCGTGAATGCGCGGGCGTGGCAGCCGTGGGGAGCGTCGGAGTCGAAGATCACCTCGCGGCATCGGGATCGGATGGCGGTGGTGTATGTGCGTCAGTCGAGCCGCCAGCAGGTACTGGAACATCGTGAGTCGACCCGGTTGCAGTACGCGTTGGTCGAGCGGGCCGCCGGGCTGGGCTGGGCGCGGTCACGGATCGTGGTGATCGACGAGGATTTGGGGCGGTCGGCGGCGGTGGCTGGCACGCGTCCGGGTTTCGCCCGGCTGGTCACGGAGGTCACCATGGGACGTGTCGGCATCGTGGTGGGCATCGAGATGTCCCGGCTGGCGCGCACCGGCCGGGATTGGCACCAGTTGCTGGAACTGTGCTCGTTGTCCGGGGCGTTGCTGGCCGATCCGGACGGGGTCTACGACCCTGGCTACTACAACGATCGGCTGTTGCTGGGGCTGAAAGGAACGATGTCCGAGGCTGAGCTGTATCTGATCAAGCAGCGGATGGCGTCCGGGCGCCTGGCCAAGGCGCAGCGCGGCGAGTTGGCCCTGCCGCTGCCGATCGGTTATGCCCGCCGCGGTGACGGCCAAGTGATCATCGACCCGGACGAGCAGGCCCAACACGTGGTCCGGCTGATCTTCGACATGTTCACCCGGCTGGGCACCCTGAACGCCGTGCTGCGCTATCTCGCCGAGCATGACGTGCGTCTGCCGGTGCGCTCACGCGGTGGCCTCGACAAGGGAGAGTTGCAGTGGCGGCGAGCGTCGCGGGAGACCCTGCAGGTGATGCTGCACAACCCGATCTATGCCGGCTATTACGCCTACGGCCGCACCCGGATCGATCCGACCCGTCAGATCCCGGCCCGGCCCAGCACCGGGCGTATCGTTGCAAGCCCTGATGAATGGCTGGTCGCCTTGCCCGGCCGGATGCCGGCCTATCTGAGCGTGGAGCGTTACGAGGCGAACCTGGCCCGACTGGCGGCCAACCGCAACACCGCGGCCACCCCCGGCGCTGTCCATAATGGAACAGCGTTGCTGGCAGGGCTGCTGCGCTGCGGACGCTGCGGCGGACACCGGGTGAACGTGCAATACCACGCCTGGGGCCCCGCCTATGTGTGCTCATACGAGAAGACGAACTACGGCGCGGGCACCACATGCCAGCACATCTCCGCCCCGGCGCTGGATCGCTACGTCACCGAGCAGGTCCTCGCCGCGATCACCCCGGCCGCCCTGCAGGTGTCGCTGCACGCCGCCGCCCAGGCCGAGGCCGACCGCGCCCAACTGGACCTGCTCTGGCGGCAACGCTGTGAACGGGCCCGTTACGGCGTCGACCGTGCCCGACGCCAGTACCAGCTCGCCGAACCGGAGAACCGGCTCGTGGTCCGGCAACTGGAACGCGACTGGGAGACCGCCCTGGCCGACGCCGACCGCCTCGACCGCGACTACCAACGCTTCCGCGACACCCACCCAGTCACCCTGAGCGCCGCCGACCGCGACGCGATCACCGCACTGGCCAATGACCTGCCCGCCTTATGGGCCGCCGAGACCACCACCGACGCCGACCGCAAGGAGTTGCTGCGCACCCTGATCGAGAAGATCACCGTCGCGGTCGTCGGCGAGACCGAGCTGGTCGATGTGACCATCGTCTGGGCCGGCGGTCACGAAACCACCGGTCAGGCCGTTCGTCCGGTCGCCCGCCTGGAGCAACTGTCCTACTACCCGCGCCTGATCGAACGCATCCGCGCACTGGCCGCCGCCGGGCACACCGCTCGGCAGATCGCCGACGCGCTCAACGCCGATGGGCTGCGCCCACCCAAACGCACCAACCGCTTCGGCGTTGAGCAGGTCCGCACCATCCTGCACCAACGCGGCATCCGCACCCAGCACCACAACACCCCCGTGACGGTCTTGGCGGAGCACGAATGGTCGGTCGCCGGGCTGGCCGCGGCTCTGCGCATGCCGACCGCGACGGCCTACACCTGGATCTACCGGGGATGGGTCACCGCCCACCGCGCCAGCGACGACAAACACTGGATCATCACCGCCGACCCCACCGAACTCGACCGACTGCGCCAACTGCGAGACCGGCCCCCCGGCTACCACCAGCACCGACGCTGGAACCCACCCAATCCGCCCGAACCATCCCAAGGAGACCAAGAATGAAAGAACACCCGGACTTGACCTGCACCACGGGTGGCTCATCTCGATGTCGAACCGGCGTAGGAACGCCTGCCAGAGCAGATCAACGGTCTCCGGGCCGGCGTCGGGGATCGAAGACCAGAGCCAGACCGGTTTGGCGTTCGCGCCCGAGGGCAGTCGTTCGACCCGCAGGAGGATGACGGTGCCCTCGATGACTGGGAGGACACCGGTGTGGCCGATCCAGGCGGTGCGGTGGGTCAGACGTGGGTGCAACCGTTGCCAGGCCAGGATCGTGGCAGCGCCGTAGAGCCGGGTCTCGGTGGTGATGCTGGTGTCCGGGGCGCCCCAGCTGGCGGGGTCGCCGAAGATGAACTCAGCCCCGTGCCGTTGTGGCCGACCCGTCGTGCCGGGGCTGCGGGGCGGCGCAGGGCGGCGCAGGACCCGGTCCGAACGCATCCGGACCACGACTTTGACGGGCAGATCCTGCAGCAGCAGAGCCAGCCGGGGACCGTCGTAACCCGCGTCGGCGATGATCCAGATGTCGGCCTCGCCTGGCTGCCACTGCCCGGCTGAGATCAGGCGTTGCACGACCTCACGTAGTTGAGCGGCGGTCACCGTCGCGGCGTCGTTACCGGGGATGAGCCGGCGGGCGTCCAGCGGCGCGGTCCACGAATGACGTCCGCTCTGCAAAGCGACGACCACCGAATACGGCCAGCCCGGGACACCGATATGGGTGTCCTTGGTGCGGCCGTAGGTGTGACACAACACCCGCTGCGGACTGGTGTGGGCCTCCGGGCGCAGCCAGCACGTCACGTCCACCGCGAGGACGATCCTGCCGTCGGCAGCCCGCGGGACCGGCACCGCGGACAGGGCGGTCCGCAGCCGGTCGACATCGATCCGGCCGCGATTCAGCGCCGCATACATCGCGCCGTGGCCACGCCGATGCTGCCCGGCCAACGACAACTCGGCCAGCGAACGCACCGGTGTGTCCCCGCACAA